>NZ_AUFI01000012.1:0-110752 GCF_000426425.1 Bifidobacterium thermacidophilum subsp. thermacidophilum DSM 15837 | reverse complement strand
CTGTTCGCATTCCTCGATCCCGCACTCGCATCCGCCGGCCCCGTTCCGTGCACCACCAACCGCCTCGAGGGCGGAATCAACGCGCCGATCAAACGCATGCTCGTCAATCACCGCGGCCTTCCCGGACGACACCGCGTCCTCGCGTGCGAATGGGCATGCTACATGAAGAGCGCCAAGCCGGACCCCTACCGCTTCGCCATACCGGATGACACGACACCACCCGCCCACGCCGAAACAGACGAAACCCCCGGCGGAGACGCCCCGGAACCCGGCACCTCAATCGAATGGACAGACCTGCACATGCCCGTCTTCAACACCTGAACGAGAAGTCTAAAGCAATAACTTTGGTTCCTATATGCCAAACTTCCGCGTCTTCGCAAGCCAGTGCAAGAAAGTTGGGATCCGTGACAAAATCCTGGCCACAATCTGCAAGCATCATCAGGGTTAAATGACAAAATGTGTGTTTTATTCTGCCACTTATCCTTACTGCCGTAAGGCGTGTCGCGGGGTGATTTTGTGTCCGGGGCATTATCGGCGTCCCGACTTGACTTTTCCGGAAAACGTGTTCCTGCTGTGCTTGACGGATGGGCAGAAGAAAATCATCCAAGGCGAGACTATGCACGATATGCGGCAAGCCGATGCGCAAGAACGGGACGACATCGTCGGGCAGGCAGCGGTGGCGGTGCCTGCGATGCCGCGCGAGCAGCACGGGCGACGGCGGCAACGCGCGGGGAAAAGCCGAATTCCAAGCGTTCCTTGCCTGGGCTACCGGCCGGACGACGCTCGCCCAGGCCGCCACGATGCTCGGGGTGTCGCCGCGCACGTTCATCCGCCGCATCCAATGGTGCTGGCATGTCAGGCCCGAGATACCGCGACCGGCATCGCCCTGCCACGCCGTCGAGGCAGACGGCACGTACGTGCCGTACGGGTGGTGCCTGCTCGTCGCGATCGACGCCGCGGACGGGACGCCCGCCGCGTTCCAATGGTGCGACACGGAAAGCCGCGCGGCATACACCCGGCTGTTCTCCGGGCTGCCCGCCCCGCGCATGCTCGTCACCGACGGGGGCGCCGGATGCGCCGCGGCCGCCGCCGACACGTGGAAAGACACGAGGATCCAACGGTGCCTCGTGCACGTGCTGCGCAACACCCGCACGGACCTCACCTGCAGGCCACGTACCGACGCGGGCAAGGACCTGCTCAGGCTCGCGCGGAAACTCGTGAAGGTCCGCGACGCCGACGCCGCCGCGGCCTGGCTCAGCCTGCCCGACGACTGGCATACCCGCTACGCGGACGTCATCGGCCAACGCACCACCGCACGCGACGACCCCGGCAACCCCAAAGCCCGGGCCGGATGCACATGGTGGTGGACCCACGCCCGGTTGAGACGCGCTTACTACCGGTTCATCCGCCTGCAACGCGACGGTACGCTGTTCGCGTTCTGCGAGCCCGCCGCCGCGGGCGTCGTCCCGTCCACCACCAACCGTCTCGAGGGCGGCGTCAACGCCGATATCAAACGCGTCCTCGACGCCCACCGCGGTCTGACGGAGGAACACATGAAACGCGTATGCGAATGGGTCCTGTACATGAAGACGCACGACCCCGACCCCGGGACGTTCATCACCACGACACCCGGCGAAACCGGCAAGCCGCCCACCGCGAGCACCGGCCTGCCCGCCGGCAGCATTCAAGAGGCCACACCCGGCGTCGACGCCTACGAGTCAGGATTCGGCATCAGGAAAGGCTGGGCAGGCAGAACCCGATGACACCACCACGACACGCCGGAATAAAACACACATTTTGTCATTTAACCCTGGCATCAGCCTACCATGCGCGCCAGCATCACATAGATTGGGAGCGAGAAACAAAAAACCGCAGCTTTGGCTGCGGTTGAAAGTGCCCCCTCGGGGATTCGAACCCCGGACACGCTGATTAAGAGTCAGCTGCTCTAACCAACTGAGCTAAAGGGGCAAGTTGGTTAATCGATTTCTCGAACCAAGTGATTACTATACTCGTCTCTGTTCCGAACGCAACTCATGCGCCGCTCCGGCGTGTCGTTTTCTGACCGGTCTGCGAAAAATCTCGCATCAGGCAGCCAAGACCATGGTTCCCGCTACACTGGCACTCGCGCCGACGTCCGGCGCATCCATCCGCGAACCCCGCCACGGGCCAATCATGCCCGAAGCCGGCAGCGCGATGACCACCAGCTCCACGCGTTGAGGGCCGTGCGGCCAATGGAGGCACAGGCGCCTTGGCACGCGAATCCATTCGTTTCGTCGCGCAAGCGCAAAAACCAGAGAACACAAGACACAAAAACGAGAGAGAAGCAGAGCAGTGACTTACTCACTTTTCGTCAAACTGGCCGCCGAATTCGTCGGCACCGCCATCCTTATGGTGTTCGGCAACGGCTCCGTCGCCAATGTCGAACTCAAGAACACCAAGGGCCATCATGCCGGCTGGCTGAACATCGCCATGGGCTACGGCTTCGGCGTCATGTTCCCGGTACTCATGTTCGGCGCTGTCTCCGGCGCCCACATCAACCCGGCCATGACCCTCGCCCAGGCCGTCAACGGCATGTTCCCATGGAACGAGGTGCTGCCGTACATCATCGCCCAGCTGCTGGGTGCGATCGTCGGCCAGCTCATCGTCTACGTCACCTACTACCCGCACTACCGCGACACCGAGGACGCTGACGCGATCCTCGGCACCTTCTGCACCACCGACGCCGAGAACGACCGCGTGAACTACTTCCTCAACGAGTTCTTCGGCACCTTCATGCTGGTGATTGGCGCGCTGTGCTGCCTGTCCATGCCGTGGGGCCAGAAGGATCCGGCGGCAGCGTCCATCGTGGTCGGTTTCATCGTGTGGGGTCTGGTCACCTCGATGGGCGGCCCGACCGGCCCCGGCCTCAACCCTGCCCGCGATCTGATGCCGCGCCTGCTGCATCAGCTGCTGCCGATTCCGCACAAGGGCGGCTCCCGTTGGGGTGAAGCCTGGATTCCGGTGGTTGCGCCGATTCTGGGCGCGATTCTGGGCGCGTTCCTGTTCAAGACGATTTTCGCCTGATTCGACTGCCTAGCGCACAGCCCGGCGGCACGGCATCTCAATCCGTTCCGCCGCCGGGCTTTCCTGTATTCGGTATACGATCCGGATTCGGTGAAAACCTCGAAAACCGTTCCGCGAGAATCCGGCGATAGGCATACATGGGACTAGACTGAATCCCAATGGTTCCCGCGCGGGGACGGGAAGCCGCAGATGGCGTCATCTGGGCGCTGGCAGCGGTTCCGAAGAACAGAAAGGTAAATATGGACGCGGATCTGGTAATCGTCGGCGCAGGCTTGTTCGGCCTGACCGTGGCGCAGCAGGCGGTCGAGAAGCACGGCGCGAAAGTGGAAATCATCGACGTGCGCGACCATATCGGCGGAAACGCCTACTCATACATGGACAAGGAGACGGGCGCCGAAATCCACAAATACGGCGCCCACCTGTTCCACACCTCCAACCCGCACGTCTGGGAATACGTGAACCGTTTCACCGAGTTCACCAACTACGTCCACCGCGTGTACACCACGCATAACGGCGAGGTGTTCCCGCTGCCGATCAACCTCGGCACCATCAACCAGTTCTTCCACGCGCACTACACGCCGGCCGAAGCCAAGGCGCTGATCGCCGAGCAGGCGGGCGAACTCGCCGGCACCGACCCGGCCAACCTCAACGACAAGGGCATCTCGCTCATCGGCCGCCCGCTGTATGAGGCGTTCATCAAGAACTACACGGCCAAGCAGTGGCAGACCGATCCGAGCGAGCTGCCGGCAGGCATCATCAAGCGTCTGCCCGTGCGTTTCAACTATGACAACCGCTACTTCCACGACACTTGGGAGGGCCTGCCCAAGGACGGTTACACGGCGTGGATGGAGCGCATGATTGACGATCCGCGTATCCACGTGACCCTGAACACCGATTTCTTCGACGAATCCCAGCCGCTGAACAAGAAGGCGCTCGTCGGCAAAGTGCCGGTCGTCTACACCGGCCCGGTCGACCGGTACTTCGATTACGAGCTCGGCGATCTCAAGTGGCGTACCGTCGACTTCAAGGAAGTCCGCTACGATGAGGGCGACCATTTCGGCTGCCCGGTCATGAACTTCGCGGATTCCGACGTGCCGTACACCCGCGCCATCGAGTTCAAGAACTTCAACCCCGAACGCAAGGATTCCCAGAACCCCGACAAGACGGTGGTTTGGGAGGAGTACAGCCGCTTCGCCACCCGCGAGGATGAGCCGTACTACCCGGTCAACACCGCGGAAGACAAGGCGCTGTACGAGCAGTATGCTGCCAAGGCCGCGCAGGAGCCGAAGGTCGTGTTCGGCGGCCGTCTGGGTACGTACAAGTACTACGACATGCACAACGTGATCGACACCGCGCTCACCGCATACGAGGAACAGGTGGCACCGCTGCTCGGCTGAGACCGAGGCGATGGCGATCGCATCGGATCGCACTGGAACGCCGAAACGCCGGCATGGGATTGCTGATTCCATGCCGGCGTTCGCGTATCATGCCATGCGTCCTCAGCGGACACGTATCGCGTCCCGATGTGACAGGCTGGGCGCATCACAGGTCGATAGGCGGGCGATATGGCCCATACCACACCATCAAACCAACCCAACCGCCCCGCGGTGCGACATGGCAGTCGCACCGCGGGCAGATACCTTGATGGTTGCCCCTTTCGCACCCGCAACCCCCCAGCCATGCAACCAGACAATCACACCACAGCCAGATACCGCCCCGGCCAACCACCACCGCAATGAAAAACCGTCTGCCTGCGCCGAAAAATCTCTCAGCGTCGGCAGACGGTTATCAATAACGGGTAATCACGGCATCTGGCGGCAAATATCAACAATCATCTGTCGCCAGACACGCAACGCCCCAATCAGGCGTGCCACACGTCCTTGCCAGCGGCCTTCGCAGCCGCGACATCGGCGTCAAGCTGGGCCTCATTGGCCTCGGATTCGCCGGTGATGAACTTCTCGACGAGGGCCTTCGCCTCGCTGTCCTCATGCTGAACGGCCGGGGACTTCATGAAATACGCGGAAGCGGACAGCACCGGGCCGGCCAGATGGCGGTCGAGCGCAATCTTGGCGGCGCGCAGCGCGTCGATGACCACACCAGCGGAGTTCGGGGAATCCCACACCTCGAGCTTGTACTCGAGATTCAGCGGAACATCGCCGAAGGTGGTGCCCTCAAGGCGCACGAACGCGAACTTGCGGTCCTCAAGCCACGCGACATAGTCGGACGGGCCGATGTGCACGTTGTGCGGATCCATCTCGTGAGGAACGATGGAGGTGACTGCGCGGGTCTTGGAAATCTTCTTGGATTCCAGACGCTTGCGCTCAAGCATGTTCATGAAGTCCATGTCGCCGCCGACATTGAGCTGGTACGTGCGGTCGAGGCGCACGCCACGGTCCTCGAACAGGCGGGCGAGCACACGGTGCGTAATGGTCGCGCCAACCTGGCTCTTGATATCGTCGCCGACGATCGGCAGACCGGCCTTGCGGAACTTGTCAGCCCACTCCGGGTCGGAGGCGATGAACACCGGCAGGCAGTTCACGAACGCGCAGCCGGCATCGATGGCGGCCTGGGCGTAAGCCTTGTCAGCCTGCTCGGAACCGACCGGCAGGTAGCTGATGAGGATGTCGGCCTTGGTGTCGCGCAGCACCTGGGCAACGTCCACGGGCTCGGCGTCGGATTCGGTGATGACCTGACGGTAGTACTCACCGAGGCCGTCACCGGTCGGGCCGCGCTGCACGGTGACACCGGAGACCGGCATGTCCTTGCAGAACTGGTACGTGTTGTTCATGCTGGCGAAGATTGCCTCGTTGAGGTCTTTGCCGACCTTGGCAGCATCAACGTCGAACGCCGCGACAAACTCGATGTCCTTGATGCGATAGCCACCGAACACATTGTGCATGATGCCGGGGATCTTCTCATCGTCCTTGGCATCCTTGTAATATTCGACGCCTTGAACGAGAGACGAGGCGCAGTTGCCCACGCCAGCGATTGCCACGCGAATGCTCATTTGGACTCCTCTTAACTAAGCGTTGCGTTATTCCAAACTTCAAGCATACCGTTTCGTTTGGAGAATCACACACGAAATCAGGAAGAAACATCGCCAATCGGGGTGGACATGCTCCACCTGCCCACCTTGTACAGACAAATCTGTGCTCATTGATGGTTTTTAGAAGGCCTAGGCGGCATGGACGCGGGCGCGGGTAGCGGCGGCTTGCACACAGCTTTGGTTCCGTCCCGGTTCATCCGTCCGCGCCCCGGCCTGAACCAATAATCGTCGGCAAGACACCAACGCAAGCGATACGCGCTCTTCCCCAACCGGCAAACATCGCCGGCGAGTCTCAAGTTTGTAAGAATTCCGGTCACAAGGAGCGGTTTTTCAGGTGCTCCGGCTACGGTTGCAACCATGGCTTCACAGAAACGTAGTGCTTCATCACGCCCACGCAGCGCGCGCAGCGCATCATCCACGCGCAGCGCCGGGAGCGACGCATACGATTCCAGCAGCTCACAACGGGCGTCAACCTCGGCATCATACAGCTCAAGCGGCACACGCGCCTCCCAACACGGCTCCCATCGCGCACACGGCTCGCACAGCCAGCGCAACAGCCGTTCCTCATCATCGCGCCGAGTCGCGGCAACACGCCACAGCGGGCCGGGAACCCACCGCGCCGAGGGCAAAGGCCCGAAAACACGCGTCAAAGGCCGTCATCTGATACTCAAATGGACGCTTGGCTTGATTCTCACATTCATCGCGGTCGCCGTGGGCGCGTTCGCGTACCTGTATGTGACCACGGAGATCCCGCAGCCAGAAAAAGTCGCCATGGCCGCGAAAACCACCGTCTACTATTCCGACGGCACCACGCCGATCGGCAGCTACGCCGCTCAGAACCGCGAAATCATCGACTGCTCGACGCTGCCGAAATACGTTGGGCAAGCCATCGTCGCCTCGGAGAACCGCACCTTCTATCAAGACAAAGGCATTGATTTGCACGGTATCACCCGAGCTCTGATCACCAATCTGCGCACCGGGTCGCGGCAGGGCGGGTCGACCATCACCCAACAGTACGCGGAACGGTATTATCTGGGCGAAACGACCACATACAAAGGCAAGTTGCGCGAGGCGATCCTCGCCATCAAAATCGCACAGACCCAGTCCAAGGACACCGTGCTGTGCAACTATATGAACACGATTTACCTCGGACGCGGCGCGTACGGCATCCAGGCCGCAGCGAAAGCGTACTTCAACAAGGACGCGAAAGATCTGACCGTGTCTGAAGCCGCGATGCTCGCCGGCATCATCCCCGCGCCGAGCACTTGGGACCCGGCGATCAGCCCCAAACAAGCGACTTCGCGATTCAACCGCGTGATCCGCATCATGAAGGAGGACGGATACATCACCTCGGCGCAGGCCGCGGAGGCCGCTATGCCGCAAACCGTCGCCCAAACCACGGAAAACACCTATCAAGGGTTCAAAGGCTACCTACTGACCATGGTCGAACAGGAGCTGGTCAATTCCAGGGCATTCACCAAGGATGAGCTGGAAACCGGCGGATACAAGATTGTGACAACTTTCGATCAAACTTTGCAGAACGAGATGCAATCCGTAGGAAACAACCGGGCGTCCGGCATGCCCGATGGGATGCAGATCGGCGCACTGGCGGCGGACCCGCGCGACGGCAGCATCAAATCGATTTACGGCGGCGCCGATTATCTGACCCACCAACTCAATAACGCCACGCAGGCCACCTATGAGCCGGGCTCGACGATGAAACCCTTCGCTCTGCTCGGAGCCGCACAGGCCGGCGTCAGTCTCGACACAATGTTCAACGGCAACTCGCCGCAAACCTTCAAAGGTCTGGTCAGTTCGGTGGCCAACTCCGGCAACGTCAGCTACGGATATGTGAACCTGTACAAGGCGACCGCCTACTCCATCAACACGGCGTTCATGAACCTCAATGAGAAACTCACACCGCAGAAAACCGCGGAAATCGCGCATTCCGCGGGTATCACGAGCGATATCGACGAAACATCGCCGTACAACGTGCTCGGCATCAACTCGGTGACCGTCAAGGAACTCACGCAAGCCCACGCGACCATCGCCACCGGCGGGGTCAAGCACACATTGCATTGCGTGTCCAAAGTCCTCAGCTCCGACAACAAGGAGCTGTACTCCACGAAAACCGGCGACGAGCGCGTATTCGAAGAGAACGACTGCGCCCTGGTTATCAAAGCGATGGAAGGCACCGTACAGTACGGCACCGGCAAGGAGGCACGGTCCATCGGACACACCATCGCCGGCAAGACCGGTACCGCAAACGATGCGTACGCGGCCTCCTTCGTCGGGTACACGCCGCAATTGATCAGCACCTGGGCCATGTGGTATCCGGACGCGAACGGAAATCCGCAGGAAATCCCCGATTTCAACGGGTACACGCATTCGGAGTATCCGGTGCATCTGTTCACCGAATTCATGAAGCAGGCGCTTGCCGACACTCCGAACGAAACGTTCCCCGACGCCACCGATAACGGCAAGGTCGGCGGACCGGACGGTACGTGGGGCACCGGCGCGCAGAAGACCTGGACTAGAAAGCAGCAGACCACCGTGACTCCGCGCACCGAGGAGAACACCCAACAGACCACGCCGAATCAGACCGAGGAAACGCAGAATACCGGTCAGGGCGGTGGCGACGGCGGTAATAGTGGCGATAATCCCGCTAACGGCGACGGTAACGACACCAACGGTGGCAATGGCGGAGGAACCAGTGGCGATAATCCCGGTAATAACGTCGCCAATGGCGATACATCGCAGCAATAGCAGTCGCTGACTGCGATTGCCGTCGCGGTCAGCGAACACGCAAAGGGGGCTTCCCGGTTATTCCGGGAAGCCCCCTTGGTTTTGCCGCGTGCACACGCGGGCGCACGGTCGTCAGCGTCGTTCGTCAGAACACATGCACATACCGGGCGAGACGGTCGTATTCGGCGCGCGTCAGCGAGGCGACGCCACCGTGCTTCGTATGCGCGGTGAGGAAGTAATCGTCCGCCTGCAACGGCATCCAGCCCTGATCGAGATCGCGGCTGACCATCGGACGGTATCCGATCGACGGAATCACGTCCACGAACAAGTACCATTCGTCGTCCGGTCCACCGTTGTTGTGGTGGTTGGCGAACACCGCAGGACCTTCCACGCCGCCGGGGTTGCCGTCCGGCACGTAGCCTGCGCCAATCCGGTCCTGCACCTTGGTCCAGACCGTCCCCGGCTCCCACCAGCGCTTCGCGTCGGTGCGGTCCATCCAGATGCCGGTGCCATGCGCATTGTCTTTGGTGATGCGGTACGTGCGTACACTGCCGTCCGGCAACGGACGTTGGATCATCGTGGTGTCGATGGCGTCACCGTGGTTGTCGATGAACACGCCACCATATTCGAATGTGTCCTGCGTGAAATCGGTGGTGGCGCCCCACAGCACGGTGCAGTAGACGTTCTTGTCGTCGTGAGCCTTGTCCGCATCATTGAACACGGTGCTGGACCAGTACATGACGAATGCGCCGCGACCACCGTGATGGCCTTGCGGATAGTAGTCCGGCACCCAGAGGCATTCGCATGCCCAAGCCATACCAAGCTCCAGATGGGAGCCGTCCGGCTTGCGGGACACGTCGAGCATGCGCGGCTCACTCCAATGGAGCAGATCGTCGGATTCCCAGATGATGAGATTCGTGCTGGCGTGGTGGCTCCACTCGTACCAACCGCCGCCGTCGCCTCCGAACACACGCAGATCGGTGGCGATGATATACCACGTGCCGGTGTCGGGATTGCGGATGATATGCGGATCGCGCACGCCTGTGGTACCGAGCGGCGAAGCCAGCACAGGCTTTCCATCGTTGAGCGGCACCCAACAGTGCGGATTGTCACCGTCGGATATATCCATGTAAATCTTCTCGGCGTAGCCGTCCGGATCCTCGATGAAGTGGACGAGCAGGTAACCGTAGTCGTCGGTTGTGTCGGTCATGGTCCCACCTTGTGGTTGTGAATGAATGAATTGGATAAGTGAATTGCGTGTTCGATAACGTACCGCGTCAACATGCGCGGATACGAAGAAAGCCGCCGCCACGAGAGCGACAGCTTTCTTCGGGAAGGAGGATTAGCCCTGATGCGTGCGGGCCCATGTGCGGATCGCATCCTGCTGCGCCGCGATGGCCTTGTTGCGGGCCAGATAGATGACCAAGGTGATGGAATACAGTGCAAGGCCGATGAGGTCCATCGTGCCCAGGGAGAAGACCACCACGATTGCCAGCCAGATGATCACCCACCGGCTGGTGGTGCCGGGAGCGAGACACCGCATGGACATGATGAAGCTGACGATGCCGATAATCAGCACCAGCAGCGCGTAGATGCCCACCACCGTCGAGGCGTTGTCCACCGCGGAATAGTCCGTTTTCAGCAAACCGTTATGTTCCAGCAGATCGTAGGCTTGGCCTTTGAACCAGCTGGTGAACATGAACAGTGTGATGGACGCCATGATCACGTTGTAGGCGGCGGCGATGGTCATCAGCACTCGTTCCGCCTTGCGAGCCAATGGTGCCGGCGGCTGCATGGTGTTGCCTTGCGGATTCATATCGGTCCTTTCCGTGGTGTGGCCTCATCCGATGTGCGATGCGCAGCTCGGGAAAGATAAAATCACAGGCCCGTCCGTTTGGGGACGGACCTGTGCATTATCTCACTCGGCCGGTATCAGCCCTTGAGGCCGGAGGTGATGTTCAGGGACTGCAGGAAGTACTTCTGCGCGAGCAGGAACAGCAGCAGGGTCGGGATGATGGCCATGCAGGTGGCCGCCATCAGGGAGCCCATCTGGTTGTACTGGCCCATCTGGTTGCTCAGCAGCTGCAGACCAGCGGTGACCGGCATCTTGTTGATGTCGTTGAACACCAAGGTCGGCCACAGGAAGTCGTTCCAAGCGCCGGTGAAGCTGAACAGGAAGATGACGATCAGAATCGGGCGGATGGCCGGCAGCATGATGCGGGTGAAGATCTGGAAATCAGTGGCGCCGTCGATTTCGGCCGCCTCGTCCAGTTCCTTCGGGATGCCCTTCATGAAGTTGCGCACCAGGAAGATGTTCGCCACGTTGCCCAGGCCAGGGATGATGCAGGCCCAGTAGGTGTTGACCCAGCCGAGGGAGGCGATGATGCGGTACTGCGGGATCATGTTGACCACGGCAGGGAACATCGAGATGAGCAGCAGGACGAAGAACAGCGTATCGCGGTACTTGAAGTTCAGACGGGAATAGCCGAAGCCTGCGAGCGCGACGATGCACACGGACAGCACTGCGAACACGGTCGAGATAATCAGCGAGTTGCCCAGCCAGTTCAGGACCGGGTAGCTGGCGGATGCCTCGATCAGCGTCATGTAGTTGTCAAGCACCCACTTCGCGGGCAGGAAGTTGAACGCGTTGGAGGTGAATTCGGCCACCGACTTGAACGAAGTCGTCACGGTGTAGATCACCGGAAGCAGCCAGACGACTGCCAGCACGACGAGCACCACATAGACGGCGATCAGCGACGGGGAGACCTTTTTGGTTTTGTTTTCAGGAATTGCCGCGCTTGCGACATTGACTGTGGTTGCAGCGGACATCTTCAGTCCTCCTTATTCATGAAGATCAGCTGGATCGCGGCGATGGCCATCAGGATGATGCCCAGTAGCAATGCCATTGCGGAAGCCATGCCGGCGGCCGCAGGGCCGGCGGGGAACGCGAGGTTCCTGATATCCATCAGCAGCACCTGGGTCTGGTAGTTCGGTCCGCCGTTGGTCAGCATGACCGGCTGGCCCCACACGTTGAAGGCGCCCGTGGTGGTCATGATGGTGGTGTAGAACAACGGCAGCTTGATTTCCGGCAGGGTGATGGAGAAGAAGATCCTGACCGGACCGGCTCCGTCGACCTTCGCGGCTTCGTAGAGGCTCTCGTCCACGCCGGAGAGCGCGGAACGGTAGATGACGAGGTTGCCGCCGATACCGGCCCACAGCACGAGTACGAAGATGGTGATCCATGCGTACGGGTTCTTGCCGAGCCAGTTGATGTCGGTGTGGAAGGTGGTGTTCAGCAAACCGAACTGGGAGTTGAAGACCATACGCCAGACCAGTGCACCGGCGGCGATGGAGATCAGACCTGGGATGTAGAAGATCGCCTGGAACAGACCAGCGCCCTTGAGTCCCTTCTTGCTGAGCGCCACGGCGAGCAGCAGCGGCACGATGATGGTCAGCGGCACGCTGACCATCACGAAGAGCAGAGTGTGGCCGAGATCACGCCAGAAGATCGAGTAGAAATAGGTGCTGGGGTCGAAGATCTTCGCGAAGTTCTGCAGGCCGACGAACTTCGGCGCACCGACCATGTTCCAGCGGGTGAACGCCAGTCCAATGCCGAAGATAATCGGGATGATGCCGAAGACGGCGAAGATGATGAAGTGCGGAGCGATGTACGGCAGCGCGTGCCAGATGGAGTTCTTGCGCTTCATGGATGATTTTGCGGATCCGATCGTAGATGTCTTGCTCATCACGATTCCTCCTGAATCTCGATTTGGCCCTGGGCCATGAGGTCGAGGGTCTTCAGACCTTCTTCAAGACCAACATTGCCGTAGACGATGTCGTTGTATGTGCCCCAACCAGCGGTCGCATAGCCTCCGTAGAGGTAGTTGGAGGTCTTGATGTAGTCGCGTTCCTTCTTGCTGTTGGTGAAGGACGCCTGGATCAGCTTCTGGTACTTCGGGTTGTTCAGATCGCGGTATGCCGGCGAGATGGAACCGACCTCAGACCAATCCATCCAGTGCTCGTACACGTACTTGACGAAGTCGGCGGCGGCTGCGGATTTCGCCGCGGAGCGGTGCGGATCCTTCAACTGCATCCAGTTGCACTGGTAGAAGAAGTTCACCGGATTGTCGGCGCTGTACTGCAGGGTGTTGGCTTCCGCGATCTTGTCGGCGCCCAAGGTGTTGGACATATTGCCCTGCGCCCACGTGCCAAGCTGCGCGAACACGGCCTTGCCGGAACCGAACGCCTGCTCGCCGTCGACGTCCATCGGAGCGATCACACCGGCGTCGTACGCTTCCTTGAGCTTCTCCATGGGCTTGCGCCACACGTCCTTGGTCAGGTCGTCCATATCGTTCTCAAGCGTGCCGCCCGCGCCGTACAGCAGGGACATGAAGGCCCACGGCAGATTGCCGTAAGTCAGCGCATAGGTGCCCTTGGGTAGCTTGCCCTTGAGGTCCTTGATCTCGTCGATGGTGACGAACCCGTCGTCGAGGATGTACTGCAGGTTGTACTTCTTGACCAGGTCCTTGTTGTAGTAGATGGCCATCTGGTACAGATACAGCGGAATGCCGTAGGCCTTGCCATTGACGGTGACGCCCTTCCAAGTGGCGGGCAGGAAGCTGCTCTCCTTGAGGTCCGGGGCGACCTTCTGCCAATCGTCCATGGTGTCGAGCAGACCTTGGGACTGCAGAACGGCGGTCTGGAACTGGTCGCCGATGATGATGTCGGGGATGTTCTTGCCGGTCTGCATCACGGAATAGATCTTCGTGGTCAGATCGCCGCCGTTCATCGGCTGGAAAACGACCTTGTAATCGCTCTGGGCGTTGTATTCCTTGACGATGCGCTGCATTGCAGGACCGTCATCGCCCACCAGATTGTTCCAGAAGTAAATGGTCTTGCTTTCACCCGAAGAGGCACCACAGCCTCCGGCGGCAAGCACAAGTCCAAGTGACGCACACACGGCTACGGCAGCCTTGGCAAAGCGCCGCAACCCGGTAAGATGCCTGGATGTAGACATTGTTTCCTTCCTTTTCCTCAACGGACCATCGCTGGACTGCTCCTCGTTGCAATCCGAATGGGAAGAATCCTTTTCGATTGAGCCTCCCTGCTCATTTGCAACGTTGTAATTTTGATTATACAGCTATTTTCATCGTTGTACAAACGGTAACACGCCGACGACAACAGCCAGCTTTATGGATGGGGTTATAGACGGGGTAACCCCTCCGGCCACGCCCCTCAGTGGCCTACGGCCGGAGTTCCCGCAAGCGGGCCACCATCAGCGGGCAACACGTCCGTGGTAGTGGGGGTCCACAGATTATCAGGTTCCGGCACGCCGAAATCCGGACCGTCGGCGGTCCACTTGACCACACCGACGCGCGCGTGGCGGTTCGGGTCGAACAGCGGATCGCCCTTGATTTCCGTGTAGTTGCGGCAGTGGTAGATCATCAGGTCCTCGGTGCCGTCCTCGGACTTGGTGAACGAATTGTGGCCCGGGCCATACTGGCCGTTCTCGGCGCAGGTCTTGAACACCGGCACCGGGCTCTTGGCCCAGGAGGCCTTGTCCAGCAGATCGCTGCCGCGCTCGGCGGTCAACAACCCCACGGCGTACGGAACTCCGGTGCCGGAGGCGGAATACGTGATGTAGATCTTGTTCTCATGGAACAGGAAGGCCGGTCCTTCGTTGACCAGGAAGTCGATGCATTCCCAGTCGTACTCCGGCTTGGTCAGCATGACGGGCTCGCTGCCCAGCGTCCACGGATTGGCCATCTTGGCGATATACAGATTGGAGTTGCCTTCGATGGCGGGATCCTTCTGCGCCCATACCAAGTACTGCACGCCATCGATCACCTCGGTGGTGGCGTCAAGTGCGAAGGAGTCGATCGGGGTGATGATCTGGCCCTTCTCCACCCAGTTGTCGGAAGTTGGATCGTCGTCGGTGTTCTCCAGCACGAACATGCGGTGCGTCGGCAGGCCGGATGCTTCGAAATCCGTTGCGGCGCCTGCGAAGTAGATATACCACGCGCCATTGATGCGGTGTAGTTCGGGGGCCCAGATGTAGATGCTTGCCGGGCCGGATTCGTGCTTGCGCCACACCACCGTCTCCGGAGCCTTCTGCAGATCGTTGATGCTCGACGCGTGCCGGATGGCGATGCAGTTGTATTCCGGATCGGAGGCGGTGAAATAATACTCGCCGTCAACCTTGAGCACCCAGGGGTCTGCGCGCTGAAGCACGATCGGATTGTTGTAAACAACCATGTTTAGTCCTTCTCAATCCGTTGTTCCAGTATTTACAACGTTGAATATATCATTCTTACATCGTTGTAACAACTTGGGCGCGTCATTGTCGGAAGATGCTTGGATGCGGTGCTGCCGCTGGGCATGGGCGTCCATCGTTTGCGCCATTCATGCCAATGTCGGTGCCGCCGTCGGTCATGGGTGCTCGACACACTCAAGGCCGTTCGGCCAAGCTTACGGCCGAGCGCCCATGCCCGGCGGCGGCACCTTGGGGGAAGAGCCGACTCAATGGGTACGCACGCTGGGAGAAACTTGCCGGAAGGCAAGCGAAAGCTCAGAGGACGAGGGAATCGATGGGGAGTTTGGTGGATTGGCGCACGACCAGCGATGATGCGACCTTGCGGAAGACCTTCTCCCCCGGTTTGTCGGCATTCGGGTCACGGCCGTCGATACGCTCCTTGAGCACCTTAAGCGACAGACGGGCTACCGCCTCAAGTCCCGGCGCGATCGACGTCAGCGCCGGCGACAGGTACTGTGAATCGTCGGAATTGTCGAAACCAACCACGGAGATGTCGTCGGGAATGTGCAAGCCGTGCATCTGAATCGCGTGCATCACGCCGGAAGCCAGCATGTCGTTCAGCGCGACGACGCCATCGACTTCGACGCCGGAATCCAACAACGCGTTCATGGCCCTCACGCCGTCACTACGATGCCACATGCCCGATTCGACGACCAGCCGATCGTCGAATTCGACGCCGGCCTCCTCCAGTGCCTCAAGATACCCTTGGTAGCGCAGCGCGGCGGAACCGACTTTCTCCCCCGGGTGCACACCGACCACGGCCACGCGGCGGCAACCGGTCGTCAGCAGATACTGCGTGGCCCGCTTCGCGCCTTCCACGTTCTCGGTGGCGATGTGATCCACCTGGTCGGTGAAGATGCGTTCGCCAACCAGCACAAGCGGATAATCGACCTTCAGCTGCTCGACGTCATCCTGCCCAAGCTCCAATGGGCTGTAGATCAGGCCGTCGATCATCGTCTGCTGGGACCCGTGCAGCGCTTCCAACTCGCCATCGCGCGAATATTGCGTCGGCTCCACGATCACGCGCAGACCGACTTTCTTCGCTTCTTCGATGACCAGCGATGACAGCTGCGCGAAATACGGCATCTGCAGATCGGGAATGGCCAAGCCGATGATGCCGGTCTGCCCTCGGCGCAGGTTGCGTGCCGACACGTTCACCGTGTATCCCAGTTCCGCGATGGCTTTGTTGACCTTGTCGCGCGTGGCCTGCGAGACGAATTCGTAGTCGTTGATCACGTTGGAGACGGTTTTGATCGACACTCCGGCCGCCTTGGCCACCTCACGCATGGTCACGACATGCTCGCCGTTTCCCCCTGTTCGCTTCGGCATATACACCCCTTTTGTCATTCAGCGGACTCAGTCGGCATCGAAGAAACCAACCTCCATCGTTACACCAGCATAGTCGGGGTCGAGCTCCTCCGCCGTTTGCATATCCAGAATGGGCATGCCCTCCTTGGACCAATGCACGCGGCGCACCTGGGCGTCGCGGCCACCATAGCGGCCGTGCTCGTATTCGGCGTTGTGGAACACGTAGATGAGGTTGCCGTCCTCGTCATGCGACCACATGCCGTGACCGGTGCCAAGCTGCCACCGCCCGTTGTATACGCCGGACTTCTGCAGCGGGTAATCGAGCTTCGTCCATACGCTGGCGTCGGTGAGATCGGCTCCCTGTCCGGCCGGGGCGGTGACCAGGCCGGTCGTGTAGTCGATGCCGACCAGCGAGCCCGAGTAGATCAGGAAAATCGTTCCGTCATGCACGATGGCGTTCGGTCCTTCGGCGATCATGTTGTCCCATGCGAATTCCGGCACGACGATCTGCTTCGGCTTGCTGGTGAGCCTCGCCGGACGAGCCGGGTCAAAGCTGGCGATCCAGATGCTGCCGACCTGCTGCCATGCGTAGTACCAGCGGCCCGAATCGCACAGCACGGTCATGTCAA
Source organism: Bifidobacterium thermacidophilum subsp. thermacidophilum DSM 15837 (assembly GCF_000426425.1). Lineage (NCBI taxonomy): Bacteria > Bacillati > Actinomycetota > Actinomycetes > Bifidobacteriales > Bifidobacteriaceae > Bifidobacterium > Bifidobacterium thermacidophilum. The sequence goes on along the minus strand of NZ_AUFI01000012.1, from coordinate 93,648 downwards.
GCGAAATGCGCTGGATCGGATTGAGCGTCTCGCCATCCGGGTCGAGGATGGGCTCGGGCACCGTCCAGTTCTCCGGCTCGCGCGGATCAAAATCCGTGCCGTCGGAATGCTGCTTGAGCTGCATGATGTGGCAGCTGCCGGTCCACATGTCCGGTTTGCCGGCACGATCGTTGGGGGTGCCGTCGGGATTGACGCGCGGCCCATCGAAGCAGGGCATGAACAGGACCGACAGCTTGCCGCCGATCACATGCAGTTCCGGAGCCCAGAAGCAGCCGGTCATCGGACGATCTTCGCTATTGAGATCGCCGCATGCGAGCAGATCGATCTCCTTGGCCCGTCCACCCGCGGCGTCGGAAAGCGCTTCGATGGAGTCGGCGATGCGCAGCGGCATATGGGTTCTGCCGTCGTTCGGGTCCACGCAATTGCCGTCGGTGTCATCGGTGGCGATGAACATGAACATCGGCTTGCCATTGAGCTTCCACGCGAACACCGACGGGTCGGCGCGCTCCACCGCGAACGGCACCGGATAGACGCTCTGGCGGATCACACCTTCGACGGTACGGGTCTGGCCGGCCTTGAGCGTTCCCTCGGAGGCCTCCTGGGCGATGGCCTCAAGCTGGGCCATGTTCCAATCCACCGCGCGTGCGGCCTGCGAGCCGTCGCTGTAGGCCAGCTCCGCACGGGTCGCGGCCAAGGCCATGACTGCATTCCGGGCATCCTCACCATGCAGGCCCGCATCGATTCGCTGGGCAGGCACGGACGTTCCGGTATTGCGGATGCGGCCGAAGCGCTCCATCAGACGCTCGGCCTCCGGCTCACTGATGGCGATGCTGTTGCCGACGACGGCGTTCGGAATGCCGCAATCCCCGGTCTGACGCAACGGCTGCGACGACGCCGATTCCACGCCACCAAGTGACCTGCCCGAACCGGCGGCGGCTACGATATCGGCCGTCCGCGCGGTGCGTGCCTTGCCATCGTCACCGGTCCAGGAGACGACGTAGCACGCGTCCGCGGCGTCGAAAGAGACGGACGGGCGATTGACCCCGCCGGTGGTGCGCAACAGCACCAGCCCCCGCTGGTCGAACGCCGTCAGATCATCGCTGATGGCGAGCAGGAATGCCGACCGTTCGGAACCGTCCGGTTCACCGCCGCGGGCGGTACGGGTCGCGGCGATGGCGAATCGTCCGTCCGCGAGACGGAACAGGAACGGATTCTTCAGCGATTTCAGCGTGATATCCATACCGGGCATGACCACGCCATGGGCGACGGCGTCGGTGGCGGGGCGAGGCGCGTCGAACGGGTCGGCGGCGAAGCGCGCCGCGGCCGTGCACGCACGGCGGGACTCCGCGGTCGCGGCGGCGATCGGCACCCCGGCCGCGAAGAAGATGCCATAGTTTTCGTTCAGCGGCCGCCACTCGGCGTCATCGCCGGAACGTAGCGCCAAATGCATGCTGTAGGCGATGTCCTCGTTGTTCGCCTCTTCGCGTCCGGTGGCTTCGCGTGTATAGCACAGCAGGGAATAATTGGCCGACATGGAAGATCCTTCAGTAAGCAGATACAGGTTTTACAACGATGTACTATACCGTGTTTTACATCGTTGTACAACTTGGTGTGGCGGCATTGCGACACCCTTCATCCGCGGAGAGGAAGCATCATGGAACGCGCTTGTCGCACTTGTGAGCGGGCGCATCGCATGGCACATGACAACGACGAGGGGCTTCCCGGTTACCCAGGAAGCCCCTCGAATCATATGCGGCACCGTTTGCTCAACGCGTCCGTGCAATCAGTGCAATCAGCGCTCGGAACGGTTGATGGCCGAGATGATGGCCTTCAGCGAGCTGGTGACGATGGAGGTATCGATGCCGACGCCCCACACGATGCTCGTGTTGTCTTCCTCGCCGATCTGGCATTCCACATAGGAAGCGGCCATGGCATCGGTGCCGACGGACATGGTGTGCTCCACGTAATCCATCACCGAAGCCTCGATGCCAAAGTTGCTCACGGCGTTGAGGAAGGCGGCGATCGGACCGTTGCCGATGCCGGAGACCTCACGCTCCACCGGCTCGTCGACACCAACGTTCACGCCGCGGTCGAGAATCCTGGCCTTGAGCACGGTGTCGGAACCATCCTCGCCGGAGGAGACGGACACCTTCAGCAGTTTCAGACGGCCCCACTGCTCGAGGGTCTCGTCCTTGCTGTCGCCGACCACGACCCCAGCCGCGGTGGCGCCGGATTCCTCGACCGGCAGGTACTCGTCCTTGAACAGGCGCCAGATGTCCTCGTCCTTGACTTCGCGCTTGGTTGCGTCCGCGTAGGCCTGCACGACCTTCTCGAACTCGATCTGCAGGCGCTTGGGCAGGTCGAGATTGTGGTTCGTCTTGAGCAGGTAGGCCATGCCGCCCTTGCCGGACTGGGAGTTGACGCGGATAATCGCCTCGTAGCTGCGGCCGATGTCCTTCGGGTCGATCGGCAGGTACGGCACGAGCCACACGAACTTGTCGAGGTCGGCACCGGCACGCTCGGCCGCCACCTGACGAGCTTCCAGGCCCTTCTTGATGGCGTCCTGATGAGATCCGGAGAATGCGGTGAACACAAAGTTGCCCGCGTACGGGTGACGCTCGGAAATCTTCAGCTGGTTGCAGTATTCAACGGTCTTGCGGATTTCCGGCACGTTGGAGTAATCAATCTGCGGATCAATGCCCTGGGTGAGCATGTTGAGCCCGAGCGTGACCAGATCCACATTGCCGGTACGTTCGCCGTTGCCCAGCAGGCAGCCTTCCACGCGGTCGGCGCCGGCCAGCACGGCCAGCTCGGTGGCGGCAACGCCCATGCCCTCGTCGTTGTGCGGGTGCAGGGACAGCACGATGGATTCGCGGTCCTTGAGGTGGTTCGATACGTACTCAACCTCGTCCGCGAACACGTTCGGCGTGGTCATCTCGACCGTCGCCGGCAGGTTGATGATCATGCGATGGTCTGGTGTCGGCTTAATCACGTCGATCACCGCGTTGCACACCTCGACCGCGTAATCCGGTTCGGTGCCGGTGAAGGACTCCGGGGAATACTCATAGTAGAGGTCCGTGCCCTTGGCTTCGCCTTCGAGCTGCTTGCACAGCGTGGCGGCGTCCGTGGCGAGCTTCTTGATGCCTTCCTTGTCTTTGCGGAAGACGACCTCGCGCTGCAGCACGGAGACGGAATTGTAGAAGTGCACGGCCGCGCGCTTGGCGCCGCGCAGGCATTCGTACGTCTTGCGGATCAGGTGCTCGCGCGCCTGGGTGAGCACGATGATGGTCACGTCGTCGGGGATGAGCTCGCGTTCGATCAGCATGCGGATGAAATCGTAGTCGGTTTCCGAAGCGCTCGGGAAGCCGACCTCGATCTCCTTGAAGCCCATGGAAATCAACAGATTCCAGAAGCGCAACTTGCGCTCGGAATCCATCGGGTTGACCAGTGCCTGGTTGCCGTCGCGCAAATCGACGGAGCACCAGCGCGGGGCGCGGCGCAGCTTCTTGTTCGGCCACGTGCGTTCAGGGAACTCGAACGGCACCTGCTTGTCGTAGGCGACGTACTTGTTGTAGGGCATATTGCTCGGCTTCTGCGGACCGCCGATGAATCGCGCCGGAGGCAGCAGCGGGTCGTTGTTCCCTCCGTTGGACGCTGCGGCGACTGCCGCGAGATCAAATACTGATGATTGATCCTGACCCATCACTCCTCCTTATCTTGGTTGTGCCGCAAACCACGGCATCGTTTCGTGCGCGGTGTACCGTGTCGATGGGTGCCGTGCTGCGCGTTTACCTCCGCGTAACACGGATTGGTTTCATCCTACCGGGAGGCATTCATATTCTGCCGCCGGATTTCGGGATATGACCATGGGACCAGTGGAACGGCAACGTTTTGGCGGCGGGTTGACGCGCATCCGACCATTTCATGGCCCAGCCGTGGGAACACCACGTGTATTGCAGGTGAATAATCGGATGCCGCGCGTTGAACCGGCGCCAGCACCGGCGCATACCGCCGTAGAGTGGGATGCATGACGCTTCGATTCCGCGACGACGGCACGTTCCGTATCCTGCAAATCTCCGACATCCAGGACGGTCCGCAAGTCAGCGAAGACACCTTGCAATTGATCGGCGACGCCGTGCGACAGGCCGACCCGGACCTGGTCGTGCTCACCGGCGACCAGATCCGCGGGTACGACCCCGCATACATCGACACCTTCATTTCCCGCCGCGGCGACAGACCCGGCGACAACGTGCGCATCGTCAGCCGTCTGGAAGCCGCGCTCGAACATGTGCCATCACAGCGGGAACAATGCCGGCGCAACAACCTGCCTGCACCGGACGAAACCGAACTCATGAACCGCACACGGCAGAATGTCAGATCGACATTCTCGCAGTTCCTCGGGCCGATCGCCGCCCACGGCGTACCGTTCGCCGCCACCTACGGCAACCATGATTTCCAATGCGGCATCGACGTGGACGAACAGGACGACCTGTACCGCGAGATCGACGGATGCCTCAACCCGGTCGCCGGCAGCGGCCCGCTTGCGTTGGAGCCCGGTACGTTCGCGCTTCCGGTGCTTTCGAGCGCCGGCGAGCGCATCGCCATGGGTGTGATGATGGTCAATTCCGGCGATTATGCGCTTGATGGGGACGCCTCGCGGGCGGTGCCGTCCACTGGCCCGGTCAGTTCCGGGGCGCATCCGGTTGCGCAGGGGCGCGGACTCGATCTTGTGGATTGTGACGGGTATGGCGTACCGTCCGCCGCCGCGATTGACTGGCTGGCCGATGCTGAACACGAATTGAGCGCCCGCAACGGTGATGGTGCGCCCGTTCCCGCCATCGCCTTCCAGCACATTCCGACGCAGGAGTTCTACGATTGCCTGCGCGAAGTGCCGTGGTGGACGATGAACGCCGTCGAGGGAACGCGGGCGTTCTCCGGGCGGTGCTTCCTGCTCGATGAGACGGTGTGCCAACCAGGTTCCGTGCTCGGCGAATCCGTGAACTGCGCGGATATCAATGTCGGCGAAGTCACCGCGATGAGACACGCGGGCGGGTATTTCGCGCTGTTCGCCGGGCACGACCACAAGAACGCGTACGTCGGGCACGCAGGCGGGCTTGACTTGGGTTACGCACCGACCTGCGGATTCGCCAGCTACGGTCCCGATGCTGATTTGCGCGGGGTGCGGCTGCTGACTTTCCGCGAAGATAATCCCTCCGCCTACCACACACGCATGATTACATGGGGTGAACTTGGTGGCGGTGCCGTGCACGACAAGCTGCGGGTGTTCCTTGGTGATTACGGCGCCGCCGATGCCGCGACCGTGCGCAATCAGCTGCGCCGGCCGAAAGTCGCGGGGGCGATTGGGGTTGCAGCAGCGGGCTTGTTGAGTGCCATCGCCGCACACCGGCGGAGGCAGTAGGAGCGACACGCAATCGGGCGGCGGCCAGGGCGACGGGTGCTTGCTGCCTCGGTATCTGTCTGCAATGTACGTGAGCAGTCGCGCCGCAGACGGATACCCAGCAGACGCCCACGCTCAACCACCCAACCCACCTGCCGTGAGACCTGACAGTCACACGGCGGGCAGATACCCGGCAGCGCCGGACAAGCGACGGGCCTGTACGCGACGGCCCTGCTGACGTCGCTGCCATTCCGCGTTCGCTCGCAGCCGCCGCTCCCAGATTCTGCGCTCCCACGTCACCGTCGTTCCCGCTTCTTGGCTGCTTGTCTGATATTCCATAATTGTCACCTCCTGTTGGATATAGCGTCAGTTGCCCTGTTGCTTCACACGAATTCGGGCACATCGAATCACTGCATCTGCCACAAACCGGAGAATCAATAACGACCCGGCCGGTATTATTGCGTGATTTCGCCCGCCGCGATATTTACCGGATGACGAACCCTTCGACCGTCATGGCAATCCGGGGGCCGGCAACATGACACATGCAGCAGATTCCTTCGATGGAACGCATCATCATACGAGACATGTCAAGGCTCCTTTCTTGCTCACCGGTACGTTGGCCAGGTCCAACCGCCCCGCCAAACCGCTTACCGCCGCGGCTTACTCCATGGTAACAACCCACCCACGGCGCATGCAAGACCTGAGATACAACAACGGCTGATACCTGGCCATAACCCGGACGCATCGCCCACGACTCCCCCAAACGCAATGATGGGGGCGGAGGCTCGAAACCTCCGTCCCCATCATCAGGTCTAGGCTATGTGTCGCCACCCGCTATCAGTCAGCGTAGGCAACGTAGCAGCGGGCGACGTGAACACTTGCCATCGCGCACAATCACCATTGACTCACGCGACCGGCGAACGCGTACCGCACATAGCATCAACCGACGTGCACTGGCCGTCAGCCCTCAATCGCGATGCGATGAGCCTGCTCGACCTGCGCCTTGGCCTCCTGCTTCGGCATCTGCAGATGCAGCGTGCCATCCTTGTACGAGGCGTGGATATCGGATTCCTTCATGTCGTCGCCGACATAGAAGGTGCGGCTGCAAGTGCCGGCGTAGCGTTCGCGACGCAACCACTTGCCTTCCTTGTCCTTGTCTTCCTTGGAATCATTGCGATGCGCGGAGACGGTCAGATACCCGTCCTTGAGCTCGACGTTGATGTCGTCCTTGTTGAAGCCCGGCATATCCATCGCGACCTCATAGCCGTGATCGGTCTCGCGCACATCCGTGTTCATCAGGCTGCCCGACTGTGCGGCGGCAAGCTGACGGCCTTCATCAGCCGCGTCACGCCAACCCGCGAAGAACGGGTCGTCGAACAGATTAGAGAACATCGTGTCATTCATCAAAGCCGGAAACATAGCCATAATCGGTACTCCTTCATGTTTAGAGACAGCGCGGCTTGGCAGCCGGTCGCGTCGGCACCCAGATGCCGCCGGCCGGTTTCGTGGACCCGCGCCTGGAACCCTCCCGGGCTCCTGACCTTGACCTTTCACTTCATCCAACTTCCCGCGGCGAGGTTCATTCCGGATTTTCACCGTGGGGAAACATGCGGATTCGGGAGGATTCAAGAGGGATTCAAGTGGGATTTGGAGGCTTGATATGACGTCATATTCAGTCGCTTGCGGGAGAACATCCCCGATTCGTCTCAAGCGCAATAACCTCCCGGGAGAATTCGGCGAGAACGGCGATTCCGGGATATTCTCCCAACGACATCGTTGATATTGCGCGACCCATGAAATCAGCCCGATGGGAGTTTACCGGCGAATTCGCAATAATACGATAAACTCCCACGCGGCACCGGGACGTTTGCAAATCACCGCCGCCGACGGTATAAACTCCCGCCCGGCTCAGTCCACCCAGTCCTCGGCCTTCGCAGCCTTGACCGGGTCATACGTGTCCGGCTCCACTACAATGTCCAGCGTGTAATACGGAATCGCCGCCCGCAGCTGCTCCTCGAGCCGGTTGATTGCGGCGGCATCATCCAGTTCGGTCTCGTTGCGGAACTGCACCTTGAGCAGCACGAGGATGCGCTTCTCGGACAAGTGCATGGCCGCGGGATCGGCAAGCACCCGTTCGACATCGGGATTCTCCGCCAGCACCTGGGTGATCACACGGTACGTGTGGTCGCTCGCGCCTTCGCCAATCAGCAGCGACGACACCTGCGCACCCAACAGCAACGCGCCCACGATCAGCAGGACGCCAATGCTTGTGCCGCCGATGGCATCCCAGATCTCGTCGCCGGTAAGAATCGCGAGCAGCGACCCGAGGAACGCGAAGGCGAGACCGACCACGGCAAGCGTGTCTTCGGCAAGCACAACCGCCAAATCACTGGATTTCGTACCCTTCCAGAACTTGATGAGGCTGAACGGACCCGGGTCATGCGTCTCCTCGAAGCGCTCCTTCGCCTCCTTGATGCCGTTGTGCAGACTCCACCCTTCAATCGCCGCGCAAATCAATGTCACGACCAGCACAATGGCCATATTATGTGCATCCACGGCATGGGCTTGCGGTCCGCCGGAGACGACTTCGCGGATTTTCGCGATGGATTCGCTCGCCGAATACACGCCACCGATGGCGAACAGGGAAACTGCAACGATGAACGAGGCGAGATACCGCGCCCGCGACCAGCCCAGCGGATGCTTGCGGCTCGGCGGCCGGTGCGACAGCTTATTGCCGATGATCAGCGTGAGCTCGTTGCCGGAATCGGCAAGGCTGTGGACGCTTTCGGAGAGCATCGAAGCCGAATGCGTGACCATGAACACCACGAATTTCACGACCGCGACCATTACATTCGCCAATAGCGCCGCGATGACGGCGATGCCGATTTTCGCACTGTGTTTTTCGGTGCCGTCCGGGGCCAAATCGTGGTTCATTGCGGCGTTGCCGTTGGGCTGCGGCCGGTTGCGCGGCACATCATGCGCGATGCCGGCAGCCAAAGCCCGCCGTGTATCGTCCGGGTGGTCTTGTGTGGTCATCTTCGTCCTCCTTGGCCCGGTATCGCAGCACTCCGAAACCGGTTCCTGTTCCAGCATAGCCCGGGAACGGCTGTGGACGCCCGTAGTCTTCATGCGTGTCCGATAAGATGGTGTTGGTATGCCGTCCCGCGACATTCCGGGCGAATTACCGGCAGCGACGGCGCAAAAGGCAAAAGGAGGCAGTTTCGTGAGCGACGTGGGGGCGCAACTGGAACGGCTGCGGCCAGTCTATGAAACGGGCGTGCTTCGGCTGCTGCTGCGCAACCATGCGATGACGTATGTCGCCCTACTGCGCACCTGTTTCAAACCGTTGACCGCCGAACTGCCCAAAGAGACGCTTGAGGTGCGGCTCGCCGGCGCACTTGAGGAACTTGCGCACGACGGCGAATGGCAGTTCAAAGATGGCGAAACCGCGCAGGACAGCGCCCATCAGACGCTTGTCGAACTCACTCGAGAAGGCGAAGGCGATTACGCGTGGCTCGCGAACTCGTATGACCCCGCTTCTCACCATTATCTGTACCGTTTGACTGCTCGCGCCCACCGCGCAATCGACGCGCTGTCCCAGCTTGAGGACACGACCCGCGCACTGTCCGGCGCCCAGGCGAATTCCATCATTATGGAGGTCGAGAACGCCCGCAAACGTCTGACCGTCGACCCAAGCGAGCGCATCGCCCTGCTTGAGTCTGAGGTCAAGGAACGCGAGCAGGAAATCAGCCGGCTCCGCAACGGTGGATCCGTGGAGTCTCTGAGCGACAAGGATGTCGAGGATATCATCGCCGTGGTGCACAACACTTTGCGCGGCGTACCGGTCGACCTGCATGAGCTCGCGCTTGAGGAACGCGACAACGGCGACACGCTGCGCCGACGTATGCAGGAGAACTCAATGAGCGTTGACGAGATTCTTTCTGCATACCATGAGCGCTACCGCCGCTCGATGCGCGAGTCGGACAGCGGGCGGCGTTTTGAGGACGCGTTCCAGGTGATTGTGACCGACGAGGGCCGGCGGCAAATCGATGACGCGGTGCAGGATATCGCAAAAAGCCCGTACCTGCACGGTGAGCCGAATCAGCTGCTCAATCAGGTGCGGGCGGAATTGAAGCGGATTTACGAAGGCATCGAGGACGTCCGCCATCAGGTGCGCGTCTCGGACGAAGCGGTGAGCCGTCTGGTCCGGCAGCGCAGCAACACCCGGTATCGCACAGCGTTGGACACGTTCAACCGGCTGTTCGCAACAATCAGCCAAGAGATCAAGGCCGGCACGTCTTCTCCCAGCCCGTATTCGTTTGATGTGGGCGACGCCACGATGCTTGCACTACCTACACGGCCGGCACGCCCGATGGCTTTCGCAGCGCCGCCGAGCCTGGATGCCGTGTCGTCGGTTCAGGATGATGACAATCCCGGCTTCGCCGACGTGGATTTGCGCGCGATGGTCGAGGCGGGCGGACCGCGGTTGCGGCATATGCTGTCGCTGATCATGCAAGACCCGATCATGCGCGACGGGCGGGTTGACGTCGCAGCGAGTTTCAACCAGTTGAGCGATTCGGAACGCCGCGAAAGCGAACTGGTCGGTTTCCTGGGGGCTTTGCGCGTGGACGATAACGGGCAGTTCTCGACATGGCGATGCGTGTCCGCGGACGGTACGACACGCGCATGGCGTACACGGCCGGTACTTGCAGACGTTGGCGTGTTGCATGAGATTATCGAAGAGGACGCATGACGGACGCCGGCCGGTGACGGGCGGTGACCGCGAGACGGACGAGGAGCATAGGCCGAATCAGCGCGAACGGCATGTACGCGAATCCGGCGACACGGAACTTGTGGAAAGGGCGGGACGATGACCGACGAACTTGATGACATGATGGCCGCCATGGGCACTGCTCACATGGACGGCGACGCCGATGCCATGGTGGATGCCCATGAAGACGGCTCCGGCGAGACCGACGGTGTGTCGAATGCCGGCGGGGACACTGACACCATAGGGGATATCGACCCTGCGGACAATCCACATGCGCTGTTCCCTGGGGACACGAGCACGATGGACGCCGACGCGCGCGCGGTCGCCATCGCGCTGAAACGTGACCGGTTCATCACCGGTGACGCGTATGAGACGGCGTTGGACCATGTGGACGAGGTACGCCGCTCACTCAACGACGACCTGCTTGAACTGGTTGATGTTCCGCGATACCAAGTGATGTACGCCAGACCGGTCACAGCGGACGGATTGGGGCTGCGATCCTTGAAAACCCGGGCATCGCTGACACGCGAGGAGGCGGCGATGCTGGCTCTGCTGCGCATTCGCGTGCTCGGCCATGAGAGCTCGCGCGAATCGTCCAAAGACTGGATCATCAGCACGGACGACATCCGCGCCGCGCTGACCACAGGCGCCGGCTGGCTTGCCGCACGCAATGACGAAGAAGGCGTGATGAAACGCATCGGCATCGCGATTTCACGGTGCGTGACCTACGGATATCTCGCCCCCGTTGAAGACACCGATGACATGTACTGCATCACGCCGCTGGTCCCTGCCGTGCTCACCACCGAGCTTGCCGAACAGTGGCTGGGCGAAAGCGAGAACAGCGCCGCTGGCAGTGCGGATGACCCCGAAGAAGACGTCCAGATAACCGCGAATACCGATACGTCTGATATTGCCGACACGACATACACGAATACCGCTGACGGTTTGAATGCCGGCGCTACTGCCGACCAAACCGTCGAAGAAACGAGGTTGTGATGACCGACGAAGCACTGATGGCCGATCACTGGATGCTTGCCAGCCGCCAACTGGTCAATTGGGGGTCCTACGAGGGCTACCACGTGTTCCGCCCGTCCATGGACCCGGACATGCCGATCACCTTGCTCGCGGGTGCCAGCGAATCCGGCAAATCCACGCTGGTGGACGCGCAGAATTCCCTGCTCTACCCTGCTGGCACGGCGTTCAACAAGGCCTCGAATTCCGGGCGTTCCGAACGCAGCGACTACACGTATCTGCGTGGCATGACCGCCGTGGCGGATGACGCGGAGGGCGGGACGGCTGTCTATCTGCGCGGTTCTGCCGAGGATGGCACGCCGAGTGCGGTGTGGGGCGCGATTGTGGACACCTATGTCAACCGTATGGGCGGCGAGATGCTTTCATGTGCAAAGTTCCTGTACCTGTCCCCCGGCGACGAGCGCGGCAGCGTACGGCGCCAATACGTGTCCTGGAACCATGAAATCGACCCGCGAAAGATGGACGGCTACCGGTCCTCACCGTTCACCGCCGACCAATTGCGCAAGGTGTATCCGGGGTGCGCGGTGTATTCGAACGCGGAAAACTTCCATGAATCCGTGTGGACACGCATGGGATTGAAAGCCGCCGCATGCCGGTTGCTGTACAAAATCCAGTCGGCGGATGCGCCTTCGCGGCTTGACGATATTTTCAAGCAGGGTGTGCTCGATGTCCCGAACGCCCTGACCAAGGCGCGCGAGGCGGTTGAGGATTACGACCGGTATGCCGAGAACTTCCGCAGTATGGAAGAAAACACCCGACAGATGGACGCCTTGCGTGAAATCCGCGACGAACACGCCGAATACGATAAAGCGGCCAGGCAGGCGCGTGATCTGCGGGTCACCGATCCGCAAGATGACACCGGATTGACCACCTTGCGCTCGTGGGTGTTCTCCCGGTTGGCGTCCGCGGTACGCGACCAGCTGCCGCAGGATCGCCGCGAGCTGGAGAGGCAGCAGGAGCAATGTCACAAAGCCGATACGACAGTCGAAAACATGCAACGCGAACTCGGTGAAGTCACCGAGATGATGCACGGCGCCGGCGGCGACACCCTGACCCATCTGGAAAACGAGCATGAGCAGATGTTGCAGGAGCTGGAACGGATGCGTCATACCGTCGGGCGCATCCGACAGGCGTTCGCTCGGGCGGACGAGCCGATGCCCCAATCCGAGGCATCGTGGGAACAGCGCCGGCAGGAAGCCCAGGATTTCATTGAGGACGCGTACGTGCAACGCGATGAGTTCCAGCGACAGCGGGACGCTTGCGTGGTCCGCCGCAAAGGCATCACCGACCGTCTTGACCCGATCAAGCGCGATTTCGAACGGCAAAGCCGCAAGCGCACCCGTATCACGCAAGACATGGAAGACGACCGCGCGGCGATTGCGCAGGCGACCGGGCTGAGCGAGCGCGATCTTCCCTATGTCGCCGAGCTGATGGACGTGCGCAAAGACGAAGAGCGGTGGCGTACCGCGATGAACGTGGCTTATGGTCCTATTGCGCAGATCATTTTGGTCGACCGCCGTTACGAGCGGGGATTCGCCCGAAAAGTCAGCACCATCGACCCGTCAACCATGTTCCGCCGCACTTGGCAGTTCATTGATATCGACGATATCGACTATCAAAGCGGCGCCAAAGAACACGGGGAGGACAGCGAGCGCGACAATCGGCTGTCCGGAAAACTGCGGTTCCGCGAGGATTCTCCATTCTTGGGATGGCTGCGCGAGCAAACCACATCCCGGCGGCTAGACGCGCTGTGTGTAGAACATATCGACGACGCCGACACCGCCCGGCAAATCCAACCGGATGGGCAGATTAAAGCCGGTCAGCGTGGTTCGTATGGCACCAAAGGCATCAACCAAGTCATCGGTTTCGCCGACGAAACGTACCTGCGCGGGCTCAAACAGCAAATCGACCGCCTGTCCGAACAGCTCAGGCAGTGCGAGTTGGATGGGGAGGACATCAAGCGCCAGCAAAGCCATCTGGACGAACTGCGTACCTTGTCATCGCAAATCGCCGATCTTTCTTGGACGGAGGTCGACGAAGCCGGCACCGAAGCGAATGTGGAACGCCTTGAGCGCGACATCGACACGCTACGCAACGACCCGAAACTCGCCCAGCTCGCCGAGCGACGCGACCAACTCCAGCACGCGCTGCGGGACGCGCTGGACTCGCAGGCGAACGCCCGGTTCGCCGCCGCCAACACGCAGCAGGCCGTCGACGCCGCCGAAGCGTGGCTGACTGAACGCGCGGGGCAGATCGCCGACACCGCGGAACAGCCGACGCTACCGGATACCGTCACCGAACTGCTGTCCACCGCGTACAGCGCGGCGACCGGTTCTGTGGCCGGCGAACTGGCCCATATGACTGTTCTGCCAGGGCAACCCGGAATCCGGCGATTCGACGAGCGGGTGCTCGGCATGGTAGGCAATGCGATCACCAAGCGCATCAGCGAGGCGTCCACTCAAGCCAACAAGGCACGGGCATCCGTCGAACGGCGCATGTCCGACTATCTTGCCCGCTGGGCCGCCGACGACACGACCGTCACTCCCACGGTGGACGACTACCGGTATTACGAGGACGAGTTGGAAGACCTGTCCAAAATCGTGGCGAAGGCGGCTACCCCTGAGGAAATCGCCAACAGCGTGGACAAGATGCAACGCGACTTCAATGAGCTGAGTATGAGCCTCGAGAATGACCAGCGCGAGGTGCGTGAACAGCTCGACCGTATCAACTCCATGCTGCGCGACCAGCAGTTCGGGCCACGCCACGGCAGTCTCACCCTCGACGTCACCATCAGGCCACGCAGCGCAGCCTTCAACGGCACGTTACGCCGGACCATCGGGCGACTCAACAGCTGGCAGGCAGAGCAGCCATCCGGCGGCGCTTCCGACAGCCGCACCGAGAAACGGGCGTTCGACAGCTGCAAACCAATGGTCGAGCTGCTGCGTAGCGAGCTGGGCAAAGTGCGTGATACCGCGGGAATTCGCCAGTATGGCGCCCGCGATCTCGATTCTCGCGCCCGCAGCTCCTTCTACGCGGTCGTCCACCATGATGACGGCCCCGATGAACGCATTTCCTCGACCGGCGGCAAATCCGGTGGGGCGTTGCAGGAACTCACGTCCTTCGTGTACGGGGCTGCGCTCATCTACCTGTTGGGCGGCGATATCAGCGGACACCCCACCTACACCACGCTGTTCCTCGACGAAGCGCTCATCAAGGCGGACGGCCGGTACACGCAGCGCGCACTTGCGGTGCTGCCACGGCTGGGATTCCAAGTCATCGTATCCGCACCGGAAAGCAAAACCGGCGAAATCCTTGAGATGGCGACGCGCGGCTATGTGGTGCTGAAAGACGAGCGGCTCCATTCGCATCTGCAGGAACTCGATCTGGTCGGCGGGCATGCGGACGGCGGACCATTCGAGCAGCGCAATCCGTCAGCTGGCAAATCGTCGACATGCACGGTGGCTTCCAGCATTCCGGCTGATGCCGGAAACGCCGACGATACCGTGGAAGCCAGCGATGTCACAAACAGCGGCGATTCCACAGCCTCAAGCAGCGGAAAGCCACAGTCATGACCGGCATACGCGCACGCGGCGTGAACGCCCGAACAGCGCCCATGGAAATCCGCGATGCCGTCACGAGATATCTACAGCGGCGTCGATATGATGCCGAACCGCGATGGCCGTTGGTTTTCTCTGTGAGGTGGCCGGACCAGCGCACGCTGACCGCCCAAGCGCCCGACTGGCATAGGGCCAACAACGCGTTGCGCGAATGGGCGCAACGTCAAGGTTGCCCGGTTACGAACAAGCACCGGCTGATGGTCACGCCGGTGGAGTTGATCGACACGGTTTCGGTTGCGGATGAGCAGACCGCGTTGCGCATCGCGGACCGGGCGAGCGCCCGGCACTACCACAAGGCGCGCCAGCGCATCAACCTGTTGGCCGACGAGTGCTCGATTCCTCGCGACACCGCGGCATCTGTGGCGAAAATGCTGGACGACGAATCGGATGTGGATATCACACTGGTGATTCGCGCCGCGCAGTTCTTCGGCGCACACGATGCAACCGGGTTGACTCCACGGCAAGTCCCGCTCGCCGGGTTCAGCGCGAAATGGCTTGATCAGACGCATCGCCGCAACGTCATCTGCACCTTGTGCGGCAAGGATTCGCTGGGATTGTCTGACCGCCCGCCGGAGCTTCGTATGCGCTGGCTTGACCCGGCCTACTCGGACGAACCAGAAATGATGATCACCAGGCCGTGGCGGCCCGGTGGCGAGCGCGATATCCGATATGTCATCATCGTGGAGAATAAGGATACCTACCAATCCATGCCCGACATTGCGCACGGATTGTGCGTTTGGGGAGCCGGTAAGGCGATTTTGGCATCAATCGCGCTGCTACTGCCGTGGCTTACCACCGCAAGACCGGACGACGGGGATGATTCCAGTCCGCAGGTCGTCTATTGGGGTGATATGGACGCCGACGGCCTGGAAATCCTCGACGCCGTACGACACACCGGGGTACGCTGCAAATCGCTGTTCATGGATTTAGAAGCCTACCAGCGCTACTCATGGTTCGGTACCAATCTCACCTCAACCAGCACACCGCTCACTTCGCGCGAGCCCAAGGCGACGCCTACACTTGACTTTGGCGAGCGTGAGCTCTATCTGCTCACATGCGGCGAGGCCGTCGGGCAATCCGACGAATCCGGTTTGTCCGACGGCCCAACCCATCTGCGCGTCGAGCAGGAGCGAATCCCGCTCATTGACGCGGCCGATGCGCTCCGCTCGCTTGGATGGCCGATCGCCGCCAATAATGACAAGGAGACACAATGACAGACAACGCACACCAGGAGCCCGTACGGCTCGAAGCCGGGCAGACGGCCCCGGATTTCACGCTTCCCGGCGACACGGGCGATACCGTTACCCTGTCCGCACTGCGGGGCAAGAACATCGTCCTGTATTTCTACCCTGCGGCGATGACCCCAGGATGCACGACGGAAGCCTGCGATTTTCGCGACAATCTTGCGCGCCTGTCGGCACTCGGTTTTACCGTGCTCGGCGTGTCGAAGGATCCGCTCGACAAGCTTGCGCGATTCCGGGAGCGCGACCATCTGACGTTCCCGTTGCTGTCAGATCCTGATCTGACTGTGCATCGTCTCTACGGCGCATATGGCGAGAAGAATCTATATGGCAAAGTGCGTCTGGGCGTAATCCGTTCGACCTTCGTGATTGACGGCGATGGCATCATCCGCGTTGCGAAATACAATGTGCGGGCGAAGGGACATGTCGATGCGTTGTTACGGACGCTCGACAAACTCGATGATCAGGAGTGGATGCGACAGTAGAGCGGGCTGGTCGTGAACCAGTCGCGGGCTGATTACGGGCGCGCAATGCCCGGTAATCACGTCCAATGACTACGCCCAGTAGCCATGACTAGTGAGCACGCCCAATAATCACGCCCAGTGGAAGGGCGAAACCCCGCAGCGCGAACGGCAGTAGGCGTTTCCCAACCATGTGTGCCGCGAATTCGGCCACACGGCTCCCAGCCTTGGAGCGTTCTGGCTCATCCAGATGCTGGGCGCGCGGCCGTCGGCACTGCGCGAACCGAGCAGGTTGAACCCGTTTTTCTCCACCAGCCAGTCCGGATGCTGGGTGGCAATGGCGAGCCCCTCCTCAAGTGTGAGCGGCAGGCGCTCATCGGAGTCGATAAGTTTGCGCGCGACATCTGGTTCACGGTTGATATACGCGGTGCCCGTGTGTGGGTCGATGACCAGGTAGAACGGGCCTTCCGGCGGTTCGCAACCGTCTTGTGGCAGAAAACTGGCGATATCGCGCGGCGGCATCGTTGTGAAACCGGCCATGCGGTTGATGCTGGTTCGTGCGATCAGGGATTCCGGCGACACTAACTCGCGCGTAGGCACGAGCAGGATATTCGCGCCGAGGTCGCTGTCTTCGAGCGCGCTGATGAGCGGGCGGGCAAGCGCGCGGAATGCCTCCGCGCTCATATCGGCCACATCAGGGTAGCCGAGCGCGACAATACGGTCGAGCTGCTTAAGTGCTTCCTGTGATGCGATGGACATACCTCCAAGTGTAGGACATCCGCGTGAAGGGCGGTGCATCGCGCGCGACACACCCACGCGGGTTTGCATGTCCGATAGTTCGTGGTACTCTATTCGAGTTGCCCGGTTACGCGCGCAGGCGCGTTTCCACAAGCAATGGAGGATTCGCCTAGTGGTCTATGGCGCACGCTTGGAAAGCGTGTTGGTGTAACAGCCTCACGAGTTCGAATCTCGTATCCTCCGCCAACAGGGTTTTCAGTGAAAGCTGAAAGCCCTTTTTTCATGCCGAAAAACGGCGGAATTTCAACGATTTCCCTTGATTTTCCGCCGTTGTCGCGTTCATGTCGCAAATACGTTTTATGCCCTGTAGGGCCATTGAAATGCGTATGATGTTTGGTGAATTGTTTGGTAGCCCCATCAAGCCGACCATGTTTTACCAAACATCCCACCGGCGGGGGCATGGGAACGGAGGACACCCATGGTCAGGCGATCGTCATTCGGCAGCGTATACCCGAAACCGAGCAAAGCGAAACCGAGATACCTCGAGGCGCAATACCTTGTACCGGTCGGCGCATGGAAGAAATGGCCGAAACAGCTGACAGCAAAGAACGGGGAGCCGAAGAAGAAAATCTACAGGAATTTCAAGCTGACACAGGAAGCCGACGCGTGGAATTGGATACACGCCGCCGAGAAGGCCATCGACATGGGCGTATGGGAACCGCCCGAGCTCGAGGAAGCCAAGACCAAGGCAGACACGACCACGTTCAAGGAATACGCCGACTACTACCTCGAGCATCACAGGAAACGCAACGGTGACCCGATCGCCCCGACAACCAAGGACAAGTACCGGCAATACCTCCGTGACTATCTGCTGCCATTGTTCGCGGACAAGCCAATGACGGCGTTCACGGAACGGGACATACAAGAATGGGCAGATTCCATGCCCGTCGGCAAGGCCGGCGAAGGGCAGTCGATCAAACACCACGTATGGGAGCTGATTCACGCCATGTTCCTCGAAGCGTGCACAAAACCATGGCAGAACACAGGGGAACCACTATTGACCCGGAACCCCGTCGTCATCAGGGTTGACCGGCCCGACAGGGAGATCGCCAACGGGTCGGCCACCCCCGAGGAGATACAGACGATAGCCGACCACATGCCCGACCGCATGGCACTGATCATCTACCTATGCGGCGTGATGTGCATGAGGCCGGGCGAAGCATACGCGTTGCAACGGCAAGACGTCGTACTACCCGACACAGGCACGGACTACGGGGTGATCCACATCACCAAGAGCGCCAAGCAGATCACGCGCGACGGGCATAAGATCATGTCCGCCGGCAGCACCAAGACCAAGGGCAGCGTCCGCGACATGGACATACCACCGTTCATGATCCCGATGATCCGCGCCCACCTCGACCGTTTCGTAGACGACACGCCCGACGCTTGGCTGTTCACCGGCGAGCGCACACGGGAATTGATCCGTGATCAGACCGTGCGAAACGCGTTCTACCGGGCGCGGGCGTATGTCCCCCGTTTGGACGCGTGCAAGTTCCGTCTCTACGATTTCAGGCACACGGGGCTGACGTCCGTCGGCCACAGTACGAACAGCCTGATCGAGGTCATGCGCGCTGGCGGGCATACGCAGGCGAAAACAGCCATGCACTACCAACACTCGACCGATGAAGGACGCCGGGAAATCACCGAGAAAATCCAAGCCGAATGGGATACATCACACGCCGCCGCGCCCGACACGCCGCACGACACGCCGACACGGGAATCTACTACCGGCACTAGTGGCACGACGACGGGCGGCGACAATGTGGCGGCGCTCGCCAATGCGCTCGCCGGTATGCCGGTTGCCGATCGTGTGGCAATGCTCGATGGTGTGGACGCCGGCACGGTGACGCGGGTGTTGGCGGCCATGCCGCCGGCGCAACGGTTGGAGACCATCACGGTGTTGCATGACGGAAAGGAGAATCGTTAATGAATCGGGCAAGTGGGGTAAGCAAGGAAGACGCGGGACGGTTCCGCCGGACGGTGATGAATATCGCGCAATACGGCGTTATCATAACCCTATTCGTATACGCGTATTGGTTGAATGGGCGGAAAGCCGCGCCGTCATTCGTTGAGCACGTGAAACGCTTATATCAGGCGGCGGATATGCGTAGTCATGGTTTAGCGTTGGAAGGCTTTGATTTTCGAGCGGATTACCCGGAACTGTACCGATACGCTTATATTGACGACACGAGTGAAGGCGAAGAGCCTAGAGCGCTTGAACGCAAGGCGGCCGGCATGTTCTATGACGGGTTCCTGTCCCACCCTGAATATCCGGCGGGGGAAGGCTGGGTTTACGTGCGGTTCCTGACACGTTGGGCGTATCTGACGGGCGCGCTGAACCGGTTGGAAGCGTTAACCAATGATCATAAGCTCTTCATAAAAGGGATTGACGGGTTCTGGCCTATCATCACGATGGACTACAAGCCCGACTATTCGACCGTCAGGAAGTGGAGCGCCGGAGCACTCAGGTCACTGAACTTGGAAGTGCTAGATGAAGAAGATTACAAAGTGGTGCAGAGCGTGTACGATCGTGAACGCTTTACGAAATGGTATCCGATGTTTGAACAGGCGGGGGTCCACCCTGACGAGCCAGTGAAGACAACTGACGCCGTACGGCTTGTGCTGCTCATGGCCGAACAAGGTATGAAAGACGGTGTGCGCGTGTTCCGCGACTACCTCGCCGGCCCGGAGATGAAGAGCACGAAACAGGTACGCAACCCGAGATATCGCGAGCTCGAGACGGTGGAATGGGATGCTATTCCGCCCGAGCGGCCCATACCGGGGTTGTCGGCGCGCCGCGTTTCGATGATCAGACACGCTCTGATCAAGGAAAAAGAAATCTTCGGCAGTACTACCCCGCTATTCGTTGCATCATTCTTCACGCCCGTGGATGGCGGCGATCCCGTACAGGCGTACGACGATTACCTGAAACGCAGGCGGGACGGGCAGGCCTAGGAAAGGAACACCACCATGTGCGGGGAATACGTCAGGGAGAACGACACGGTGAAACCCGGCACCACCATTGTCGGGAGGATCACATGCGATACGCTCGGGCTGTCTTGCGAGATATTCCGCGACGACCTCGAAGGGTACGTATGCGGGGAATATGCCGCGGACGGCGACGGGGAAGTGACCGCCGCGTCCATCGACGCGATACCCGAACACGCCGGACAGTTCGCGGCGGCTTGCGACCATTGGATACGCCGGGCGCTCGCCGACGCCGGTCCCGGCTACCGATGGCATGAGATCACGCCGGGCGGCGCGATAGGACGCCCATAGCCCGAACGACTGTTGTAAGGCGGCGGCGTAGGGCATACGCGGGGGACGGTGACGCGCAAAGGTGCACCATCGTCCCCGCGTTTCTTTCCCCCGTTTCTGGTGTCTAATTGTCTAATCCCTTACGGCAGTAGGGCTGACGGTGTCTAATTGTGTGTCTAACCGGTGTCTAATTGTCTATTTGTCTCAGGCAACCCGCTTATACACGACGCATGAAAACGACACGCCGTGGTATCACCGGTCTTCACATGGGTTATATATTGGGGGGTACGGCAGCTTGGAGCCGCGAAAGTTTCCAAGCCTTACGATGACCCGCGTCGGGCAATAGCGGGCGGCACGCGCGACGATACGCCGGGAAAAATATCCAACAATATCAGTGTTTGGCATGAGTGTACCCGTATCTTCGTGTACCCTGTGCCGGAAAGGACAACGCCATGGAAGGCGTCGTATCTCTTATTGATCATGCGGCCAAGACCACTACCGCCCCGAAGCAGCCGAAGCAGGCGAAGCGGACAAGGAAAACCAAGACCGTCGATGACCTCGAACCCATTGCCGTGACCGTGACCGAGGCCATGCGGCTGATGGGGACTCGTGACAACAGGATCATATACGGGATGATCCGGCGGGGGGAAGTCAAGGCGAGGAAGATCGGACGCATGTTCTTCATTTCGTACGCCTCGATGAAGGAACTCATGGGGGAGGCGTGAACGTGGCCACCGCATACAGAAGAGCCCCCCGCGGTAACGCGAGAGGCACGAAGGATACCCCCTATTCTACCGTGCGCCATGGATATGGTTACGGTAGCGTAACCCGTTGGGGGGTGAGCGCGTGAGCGGCATCACCTCGATACGCCGCGTTTTGGATGCGGCCGCCGGCCACGGGTTGAAGGTCCGGCAGAACCACGCGGACGACTACATGATGCAATGCCCGTTGCACACGCCGGATGACGACCCGTCGGTGCATGTGACCTACCGGGACGGGCGGACGCTGATATGCGACATGCACGACCCAAACGACACGGGACTGACCGGGCAGATCGTCGAGGCCATCAGTCTGACCCTGAACGACCTGTACGACGAACCACTCGAAGCGGGCGAACCGGGCGGATACTTCGATAACCGTTACGACAGGTGGATACGCGAATGGGCCGCCAAACAGGCACACAGTCTGGCCGGCGAGCGCCACACCGAAACCATCGCGCCGACCGTGGGCGCCCCGTACGCCATGCCCGCCCCCTACGTGCCGTCGAACACGCTACCGGCATTGCCGAGACAGTTCAAAGACATATGCGCGTCCTTGGGGATCACCGAGCCGTGTTGCGGGCCTGTCTGGGCTGAATGCCCCGTATGTGGTCGTGAAGGTGGGCTACAGGTCCTGTACAGTCCGTACGAGCGGGCGACACTGTTGTGCTGCCGGGAATGCGGCGGCGGACGCGATTACGCCGACAAGCTCATGGACATGCTTCGCGTGCCGGCATCCGACTACCGGAGCAACGGCACCGAGATAATGGCGTACGACACGCCACAGGGCGTAACCTACACGTACCCCGACGGGGCGAAGGTCCACCGGCGACCCGACAAGCGGATCAACAGCACGGGCGCGGCAGGAGCCCACCCGTTGTGGCGTTCCCATGAGGCGGCCGAATACATGCCGGGACACCCGGTGTTCCTCACCGAGGGCGAGAAGGACGCGGCCACCTTGTGGGCGATGGGCTACCCCGCCATGAGCGGTATCGGCGGGGCCGGCGCGTTCGCCCATCGTGTGAGCCTCGACAACATCCGCGGGGCGCTCGCCGGCGCGACCGTGGTGGCCGTCGTGGACAAGGACGAAAGCGGGTTGAAGTGGGCGCGGCAGGTCCGCGACAAGCTCGCCCCCGTCGTGGGGACGCTCACGTTCGTACAGGCGCACGGCAAGGCGCACGACACGACCGATACCGTCATGACGCACGACATGCGAACCGAATGGTTCGACACGCTTCTCATGCCGGCGAGCGCCACCCCGCCCGACACCCCCGGCGATACGGATACGGGCGGCACGCCCGACACGGATACCGTCCACCATGCGGACACGGGCATGGGCAAGGGCATGGATACGGACGCGGGCAGCGTCATGGACGCGGACGACGATGGCATGGACACCCGCGTGGACCCCGATACGGGGTTCTGGGAGGCGGCACGTTGGCTTACCCGTATCAGGGACACGGCGCGCGGTCAACAGCGATCGCCATGGCTGTTGCTATGCGACACGATGTCGCTCGTATCGGCCGCGTTGCCGCCGAACGTGGTCACGACCATGAACCCGTACTCGCGCGGTGGCGGCCCGCTATACGGGTATGGCCCGGTGCTGGGGCATAACCTGTTCGTCGCGGCTGTCGGCAATGCCGGCGAAGGCAAGGGAAGCACATACGGGATCGCCCGACGGCTGTTCCCCGACTTGCATGGCGCCTTGACCATACAACCGGCGTCGGGCGAGGGTGTCGTTTCCTCGTTCGTCAAATGGGAGCAGATCAAAGCGGAGGACGGCAAGACGGCAAACGTGCCCGTGTGCGACCATGGCAGCGTGCTGCTGAGAATCCCCGAAGTCAGGAATCTGGGGGCGGCCATGGGACGGCAGAACTCCACACTGCTGCCCACGCTGACGTCGGCATGGAGCAACGAGGACATAGGCGGCAAGACACGGCATGATGAAACAAGCCTTACCGTGCCGAGTTTCGGATACACGCTGAACGCGATCGTGGACGTGCAGCCAAGTAATGCGGGCATCCTGTTCGACGGCGAGGGTACAGGGCTGCCGCAACGGTTCGTATGGTCCGACGCGCGAGACCCGTACGGGCTCGACCATAAGAGCGGCGAACGTATCACCCCGTTGATCGGCGACACGTCATGGTTCCCCACCATCGACCCGGCCGTGCTTTCACGCCTCTACCAATACGGCAGCATCGGCCGTCTGCTCGAAGAACAGGACGACACCGGCAACCTCCACAGGTGGGCATGGTGGGACATGTACCCGCCCCGTGAGGCGATCGCCTACGTGGAACGAAGGAACGCCGAAACCAACCGGCACGGGCTGGCCGACCCGTTCATGGCGCACACCGATGAGACCCGATTCAAAGTCGCCATGCTGCTACCGTTCTGTGACCCCGACAGGACCGACCGGCACACCATCACGTCACAAGATTGGGAACTGTCCGGCGCGATCATGGAGCATTCCGACAAGGTCCGACGCGAATGCCAAGAACAATGGGAAGCCAAGGCCGTGAACGACGCGGCCCGCAAGGCGCGCTTCAAACGCGCCGGCGAGCGCAAGGCGCGCGAGACCGAGAGCGAGCTCAAGGCCACCGCGGCCGAGAAGGTCCTCACGTTCCTGAACAAACCCAAGAACCAAGGCAGGACGGTGGACGGGAACACCATCAAGAACGGCATCACACAAAAATACCGTGAGTATGTGGCCGATGCGCTCGCCGACCTCGAGACGGCCGGGAAGCTCGAATGCGTCGAACTGCGTGGCAGCCTGACGGCGTCGATATGGAGGTTGGCAGACTGAAAGGTAGACAATTAGACACACACATAGACACGCATATAGACACCGCTAACCCTACTGCCATAAGGGTTTAGACAATTAGACACGATTATCACGTGAAAGGAGAAGCATGGCACAAGCCGACAGGACCGGAAGCGACACGGGTATGGCCGGGGAAAAGACGATCGAGGAGTTCAACCGGATGATGACCATCGAGCTCTTGGCCGCGCAACCATGGTGGAAGTGCCCCATGCGTTGCGGGGTGTGCGGACGCCCGTTCGACCTGACAGGCGATTGGGTGGGCGACCGGAGCAACGGGTATATCACATCCCTCACATGCCCCGATTGTGCCACGCCCGAGGCTATCGAGAGGGCGCGGCATTTCGGCGCGACACATGAATACGTCGAAAAGCCGACCGGCCAACTATGGGCGGTCCCGTGCACGGCCTGAGATGACCCGCACGTAAGCCCGTATGGGCGTGGACGGGAGACGTACAGACGCCGACCGTCCGCGCCCGTTTTATTTTGGTCCGCATGGGCCGCAGGCGGGGCGCATAGGGGCGCCATGCATACCGTCATGCGCTGATACGCAAGGCGTCAACGTGGGCCGCTACAGCATCTACGCCAACCATCGTGAGCCAGGGACCAACCACCCCAGACGACAGCCGGCCGCACACGGGGACACCTCGGCGGACGGCATAAGGATGAGCCCCGTCTCGACGGCGGGGCCCATCCCATGACAGCATCGATACACGGTATCAGTATTGCGACGAATAATCCGAATAGTCCGACAGGTCATTGGAACTGTTGTCATGGGTCATGCTGTCGGCACCCCATATCGCGGCGATCATACCGATGATGATCAGCACGGCACAACCGACACCGAGGAAGACATTCAGGTTACTACGATCCATTTTCGCCTCAGCTTCATCCCGTACCCGCCGTTCAATCTCATGAGAGGGCAGGGGACTGCCGTCACTGTTCCGTTCAGCGGCGTGCCGGGCATACAACTGCTCTAATGACAGGCTTGTACTGCCATGCATTTCATGGTATTTCCGGTATCGTTCTTTCCAATCGACAAGCCCTGATTCCCAGATGCCGTTACGTACGGCGTTCTTAATGACCAAGTAGAAGATGATCATGCCGGCGATACTCGCGCACAATATACCGAACCACAGCCAACCCATGGTATTCGCGTCCTCTCTTCATGCCCGCCCGCTGTTCAGGCGGTACGCATGATGAAGCATACCCCGGCATCCGGGAACAGGCGTCAGAACGCCCGAACGCCTCACACCCGCGCCCGACATCCATGGGATACCTAGACACTGGGAAGCAACCCACATCCTGACCGGGCGAACAGCAGACATAACGCGGTGGCGTAGAGGGAAAACGAAACAGCTTGAACCGTTGGCGTTTCAGGCGTGTCGTGGTGTTGTCACGCTAAGCTCAAAATAGTCCACGGGCGCATTCACCGTCAGCACGGGAACCGCTTGCGGCCATGCGCGGAACTCGGGGGGAGGCTCCCCACCCCGGTCGCGTCACCGGCGTGTCCATGTTCATATCCACGTTCGTATCCATGTTCCTGTTCTTGGTTGTCGTGTCTGAATGCCGTCATCAATGGTTACGGTATGCCCGGCTTGTATGGCAGGTGGTGGGCGGGGAGTGCCGGCCTCAGGCGTGGGGTACTCGGATTGTGCGTACCCTTGTGGCCCACGCTTGCCTCCGATGTGGGAACCATGGTGCCGTCGCCCGTCGGCTACGGTGCTTGCCTGTGGCATCCATGCCATTGCCTACTATGCCCTTACTCTTACCTACTGTCACCTACTATGCCCTCGCCCTTGTGCTGTTTCGGCGGTCTTGCCTGTGGCGCCTGTCTTGCTTATGGGCCGGTCCACATGGTCCACATGGTCCACATCAATATTTCCAAGGGTTCCCGCGGTCCACACCGGCGGCCCACATGGTCCACACCGGCGAGCGCCACCGGCGGCAGGACAGTAGCATGGGCGGCAGGGACACGGATACCCGAGGAGGTGAGCAACATGGGAATCAGAGACCTACGCAAAGCGCAAGGCATGACACAACGCGAAGTAGGTGAACTCACGGGAATCAGCGCACACCGCATAGGCGACTACGAAACCGGGTTCCTACCGCCGAAGAACATGACCTTGGAGACGGCGATACGCATCGGTGACGCATTGCATGTACGCGACCTACGCAAACTGTTGGAACCGGACGTGACACCACCCGGCAGGCAAAAGAAAAGCCGTGGCGTTGATTGAGCAACGCCACGGCAGTGTCCCAGGAAATTGCCGTTGTCACACAAACAAAGCCAAGGAACGTGCTTCATCGTATCACACCCCACGCCACGATGGCACGGCGGACCACACGCGAATATACCCGGTAGGGGTATAATGGGTGGTACGGCACGGGGCGGGCGGTAGCCACAGGACAAGTGCCGGGATGCCATGCCGACGTATACAGCAATGTCAGTTCCAGCTCGGGCATGGCACCGGACGTGCAACACCATGGTGCATGTCAAGCGGACGGGGATGGGTGCATGGGAACCGCCGAAGGCATCCACCCCGCCCGTCCTCTTACCCACACGCTACACACCACACGCGGGCGCTCGCCGACACCCCGCGGATACGACTATCATGGGAGTACAGGCACGTCAATCGGCCGCCCCGGCAGTTCCGGCACATGGCCCGTTCGACGTTGAACACGACACGCCGGTACCGTATTGAACCGTTTGAACCCCTTGAATGTTTGGTGAATTATTTGGTAAGCGGTTTCACAGGTAAGCCAAAACCGTTGCGGCAGTAGGACTGACGGCAGTATTAGTCAGTGGCTCGTATCCTCCGCACAGGTACCCCGGAAGCCAAGCATTGCAAGGCATCCGGGGTTTTGCATAACATGCGAAATGGGCGCTAGATATGGGGCTATCGGCCAATTCGTACACCCACGGCAAGTCTCTCGGCACGGGCATAATCCGCGCGCCGCCGCTCCAACCACTACACTTGGCAATACGACCTCACAGCACGGCCGGTAAGTCCTTGCAATACCTCTTGCTCGGCCGTCGACGGAAAGGAACAACGATGTTCACCCTCTGGCTGCGCCGAGCCGCGGCGTATATCCTTCGCATCGTACTGCCGGCATCGTTGCTCTCGCAGCTCATCGGCACCCTGCTGTTCGGCAAATCCTCACCGGGCGGAGCCGCTGAAACCTGGATCGGCTGCGCCAGTCTGCTTGTTGCCGGCGTCATCTCCGCCTTATCCACACGCAACGGGCAATCATGGGCGCACCAGCTTCTGCGTCTGCAAGTGCTCGACCAGGAATCCGGCGCCCCGATATCAGCCCTGAGAATGGGATTGCGAGAACTGGCGCATCTCGCTGATTTCGCGTCGTTGTGCATCGGCTTCCTTTGGCCGCTGTTGGACAGTCAACGGCAAACCTTCGCCGACAAAATCGTCAGCACCGTTGTCGTCAGCGTTGATCGACCACAATGACGTTCTGCCTTCCCAGCACCCCCGCTGCTGCGGTTTGAGCCGTCACTCAGTTTGAATCTGTTCGGCCTTGCCCGCATTGTCATCTTGCTTGGTGTTCTTTTTGGCGTTGCCTGTTATCATCATGACGATGTTGAGCAGCATCAGCACACAAATGAACGCCATGAGGACCCACTCGCCTCTTGGAATCATCGATACAAGGAGGATCAGCAGGAAGATAATGTTGACAAGCGCAAAATTGATGTCATCAAACGCCTTTTTCGTGTTCTTGTTCTTTGCCATCATCGCCTCTTTCCATCGATTCGTTCGGATTTCACGATTTCGAATGTCCACGAAACCGAGCTGTATCATGCATCAGGCAGCATGACGTAACATCAATCTATCATCATGCAAATGTTTGCAAGAGTAGACACGCCGCTGTAAGAGGAGATTTCAGGCTTCGCTCGCGATCTTGCGTACGACGCATGATAACGATGGCATCCGCGCGCTTACAGCATGGCCACCTGCCGCTGAAAGTCACACCGGCGCACGATTTCTCCGCCAACATCAGCCGCGCACGACGCCGCATCCGAAGCGGTAGAGCGCCCAACCGCGCCCGTATTGGCCCAGATCACGCACTTTGACGAGCGTGCCGTGGCGCTCATATTGTGCAATCAGCCCTTCGTCGTGGAACGGGTCGAACTGCTGGCGGAACGTGAACATTTGCAGGCTCGGCGCCTGAGGCCCCATGGTCAGGAAATATGTGGGTGTGTCGTCGCCACCCAGCGGGCACACGGTATTGAGCAGCCGCGCGTTATCTCCCGAGGCGAAGGACAGCTCGGTCTGCTCGAAAATCGCCCCGTTTTTCTCTTTCATCGGGTTGTAAATCGGGTACAGCATGTTGGCCCCGTACAGGCTTACCGCGTACATCGAGCCGTTCAGCGGATCGGATATGACGACCGCGCGCGTACCGGTCACCTTCACGACCTCGCCGAGCGCTCGATACTTGCTGGATGTCAACTGTTCGTCCGGCCGCTCATCGGTCAGTTGCACGTTGTGATACACCGATTGCGACAACGCCGCCCGTTCCGTATTGCCGAACTGGCAGGTGACGGCGAGCGCCGCCAGCACGACCACAACGATGCTCTGCCGGGCGGTACGCGTTAGTCGGATGTCGCCGCACACACGGCCACCGCTACGCACACGGCCACCACCCTTCCACGGCATCGGGACCGACACCGATCCGTCACCGCCCGCCACCGCACACGCGGCGAAGACCAGCAGCGGAATCACACCGAACGGAATCATGCTCAACGGCCGGGTTTCAGCCCGGTACCAGGCAGCGGCGACGATATTCGGGAACCACCCGGTCAACGAGGTCGAGCAGACGAACAGCAACATGAGCAGCAGCCATGCGACGACCAGCGCAATCGCATCCCTACGGGTGTTGCGGTATCCGCTTTCACCGGGATGAGCAGCGTCGGAATCAGCGCGCTTGAACACCTGATGCGGTTGTGCAATCACGTAGCCGATGACGACCAGCGCGAGCACGGTCACTCCCGCCATCAACCACCCGCCCGGGCCGGAGATGTTGTCCGTGATGAAGGTGCGCAACGCTTGAGGCACCGTGCGCGACGGCACGAAGGTGTGGAACCATGCCGCCGGATTGCCGTACCGGTTGGATTGATAGGAGCCGCGCATATATACGAGCAGCACCGCAGCCCCGCATACGACCGCGCCGGCGAGGGCCGCGATGACCTTCCACGGCATGCGCAGCACGATGAACGGCGCCATGAGCAGCAGCCCAGAGAAGACGATGCGCGGGTGGGCGAATACGCACAGTCCGCCCACTGCGATGAATCCGATCACCCATGGCCATACGCGCGTCCGCGTCTGCGTCTGTATCGTCGCGGGAGTGATTTCGGACGCGCTTTCGGGAGCGGTTTCGGGAGCGGTTGCCTGCATGGCGGCCTGTGCGCCCCGCCCAGTCCTGTCATCCGCCGCGGCCCCCGCCTTGTGCCGCCGCCAGTGGTCGGTCAGGGCGTCGCACAAACGCAACGTGATATACAGCCAATACGGCAGAAGCGAAGTCGCCAGTCCGTAGGCATACAGCGGCCCGCGAGCGAGCATCAGGAACGGGTGGCTCGCCGAGGAGACAGACAACACCGGCACGATAATCGCCATCGCGCAGGAGAACAGCCGCCAACCCTGTGGATCCACCAAACGTGTCCAGTATGTGGACAACAGCAGTACGCCGGCCGGCCACACGATGCCCGAAGTCACTAGCCATACAATGTTCACCGCCGTGTAAATCGGCATCTTCGCGCCGAACACCGACGCCAGGTTCACCAACCCGGCTGCCAGCATGTGGAACAGCGGCGGATAATACGCGTCATTCGGCCACAAGTGAGTCACCGAGCCGAGCCCCTCCCCCAGAATGCGGCGGACGAAATAATAATGCGCCGGAGCGTCAATCTGCTGCAACGGATACTGCCAAATCATCGACGTGTGCGGGAACCACCCCATCACCACGCCAAACGCAATACCCACACCGATTACTGAGCACAAGGGCACCATCCAACGAGCACATCTCACCCGCCCATTCTATCCGAACTTACGTGTGGCACGAATTCACCGCTTATCAACGAGGCAGCCCCGAAATCAGACGAAATCAGCCAAAATCCGCCACGCATGGGACACGTACAGGAATGAAAACGCTGCGCATTTACGATTTTCCCAGCATTTCGCAAGTACAATGCCAGTGTCGTGCAAGACTACACGAACGTAGACTAGCAATAGTGTTGGTATGGGATCATTGCCCCGCCGACCGGAGCGTCCCGGCCAACGCCACCATGTACGCACCCGGCGGTCAGCACCGCCAGAGACTGGAGAAGTACCGCATGTTCGTTCTCAAGAACGCATGGGCAGCGCTCACACGCCATAAGTGGCGTTCGTTGCTCACCATCATCACCGCCCTGATTGTCACTTTCGGAACGATGTTTTCCACTGCGGTCATCCAGGCAAGCGACACCGCGTACGGCTCCGGCTATGACGCCCAAAAGCCCACCTTCGATTTGAAGCTTAAGCAATCCGTACAGTCCAAGTACAACGGCGCCGACTCCAGCTGGACCAAGAACTACCTGTCGTGGACGCAATATTCCACGTACGCCAGCGCCGCGCAAAGTGCCAGCATCAGCTTCACCTACACCTTCACCGAATCCGTGCCGGTCAGGCAGACGTCGAAGTTCAAGGCCGTTGCAGGCACCGCCGACCAGGATGCCAGCAAGACCGGCGGCGAGTTCACGTTGCGCACCTTCTACAGCAAGGAGGCCGCAGCCGCCAATGCACAGGGCGCCTTTACCATCGTCAAGGGCAAGAACCTCTCCTACTCCACATCCAGCACGGATTCGACGTCAGCGCTGATCTCCGAAACCGTCGCCAAGAAGAACAATCTCAAGGTCGGCGACACCTTCACCATCGCCAGCCCCACCGACGCGAAGACCACCGTCAAACTCAAGGTCGCCGGCATCTACCGGTACAAGGACGGGCAGACGGCCGCCTCCACGAAACTGGCAAAAGACAACCGCGACAACGCGATTTTCGTCGGTTATTACGCGTTCGCCATCAACAACTTCGACACGACCACCGGCAAAGGATGGGCGGTTCCGGATCTTCAGGTCACCTTTACGCTTGACAGCGTGAGCGCGTACAAGAAGTTCGTCGCGCTGGTCAAGAAGGCGAAGCTGCCAGCCGGCTACGAAATCGTTTCTACTTCGCTTGAGGCCTACACCGAAAGCATCAAGCCGCTGGGCAAGTTGGCGGAACGCCTGCGTATCGCCCGGATTGTGCTGCTGATTGTCGGCGGGCTGCTGCTCGTTGCGCTGGTTGTGCTCGGTCTGGTGCACCGCCGCGGCGAAATCGCGACCGCCATGCTGGTCGGCGTCACCAAGGCGCGCATTGCATGGCAGTTCATGCTCGAAGTCCTGTTCCCCACGGTATTTGGCTTCGCGATTGGCGCGCTGGCCGGCGGATTCGGCACCAAGCCGCTCACCCATCAGCTTGCCGGTGGCTATGACGTGACAATGTCCGCGAGCCTTGTGTGGCAGACCATCGGCTACGGCCTGCTCGCTTGCCTGGTGCTGTCGTTCATCGCCATGTTCCGTGTGGTCGCCGTGCGCAGGATTTCGCTGTTCGCACCGCGTGACAGCGGCGATTACGCCAGCGTCAGCAATGCCGAAAGCGACGACAGCGCCGGAGATGCGGGAGACACGGGAGACGTCGAAAACGCGCCGACGACACAAGCCGAGCAGACCAAGGAGACCAAGCCGACCAAGGAGGAATCCAAGTGAGCGAAAACAACGAGCCGACCAAGGCCGACCAGATCGAACAGCTGGACGAATCCACGGAATCCGTGCAGTTCAGCGTCGTTATTGACGACACCGCGGATGACGCCGATCTCGATACCGCAGATACCGCCACGGCTGATGAGACCGGCGATGCAGCCGAAAGCGCAGACGAGCAAGCTGCACATGCGGACGCGGATGCGCAAGCCGAAAACGCAAACGCCGACGCCGAAAACGCCAGCAAGGCGACACTCGATGCAACCGCAGCGGCACCAGCATCCGACAAGACGGCCGCCGGCAACACCGCCAAACCCAAGATCTCCGCAGCCGCCCCGCACACCCGCAGCGCCCGGACGGTTGCGCACGCCGACACCGCGACCCGCGCATCATCCCACATCGACAGGGAACTACGCCAACGCCGCCACATCACACTGAAGGCATACCCGTCGTTCGCTTTCAACAACGTCATCCTGAGCAACCGCAAAACCGGCCGTGACGTGCTCGACAACATCAGCATGGACTGCTATATCGGCCGCACGTACGCAATCATGGTCGACCCCGATGACGCCGAGCAGCGCGCCGGATTCATGGCCGTCGCCTCAGGCATGGTGTTCCCAACCAGCGGCAGGGTCAGGCTGAAAAGCAGCGATCTCGCCTCTTTCGACCCGGCTGAAGCGCGCGCACACCGTCTAGGCGTGGTGCCGCAACGCTATGCAATCCGCGACGACTTGGATGCCATCGCCAACCTCGTGTACACGATGGACGCGTCCGGCCGCAACTTCCTGCAGCCCAAGCCCGATATCGCGCGTGACCTGCTGGACCAGACCGGTTTCGGCGATGGCAGCGACCTTGCCGTCGAGAACTACGAAGCGCTCGTGCACACGCCTGCAGGCAAGCTTCGGGAGATTGACCGCAGGCGTCTGGCCATCGCACGTGCCATCTGCTGCGAGGCCGAGGTCCTGCTGCTCGACGAGCCGACGGGCGGTCTCGACAAGGAAGGCGCCACAACCATCCTCGACCTGCTCAACAAGCTCGCCCACCCGAATCGGCGGACCGCGGATTCCGGACGTTGCGTCATCATCGTCACCGACAATGATGACGTGGCCGACGCCTGCGACGAGGCGTTCACGCTGTACGACTGACGGAAATCAGCGCAGCCGAACAAACGCTAGCGCCGATACGCGATAGAACAATGGCCTGCACCTCCGAAAGTGGGGATGCAGGCCATTGTCAAACCGTGCCCAGGTTGTCTAAGCAAGAGCGTAGCAACCCGGACCAAGCTAAGCTCATACCACGCGCTGGTGGAACTGCTCGGCGAGCGCTGGAATGTCCGGCTCGCCGTACTTGTCGACCAAGTCGAGCCATGCTCGGCGGTTCGCCTCGCCGAAACGGGCCGCCTTGTTCGCGTAAGATTGCGCGGTGAGGAACTTCGGAGGCACGGATTTACTGTTGTATTTATCAGCGACCATGACCACCTCTTGCTCGAGGTTCACGGGCACATAGTCTGCCGGCGGCAACGGCAGACCCTGCCGGATTACCTCGTCTTTCGTGAGCCCCACGCCGGTATGGTTGCGAGCGAACTGGGCGATGGACTCGTCCACGCCCTCATCCAGCAGGTACTGGTAGCC
Source organism: Bifidobacterium thermacidophilum subsp. thermacidophilum DSM 15837 (assembly GCF_000426425.1). Lineage (NCBI taxonomy): Bacteria > Bacillati > Actinomycetota > Actinomycetes > Bifidobacteriales > Bifidobacteriaceae > Bifidobacterium > Bifidobacterium thermacidophilum. The sequence goes on along the minus strand of NZ_AUFI01000012.1, from coordinate 60,082 downwards.
AAGCAGGCCGTGCTCGATGTAGTGCGGCCCGTCGAATTTCAGGGGCTTGCCGTCGGACCCGTCGTGTTTGAGCACACGGTACGTGCCGATGTCGTGCAGCAATCCGCCGATCACCACAAGGTTCTCGTCCAGGAGCCTCGGCGGGATTTCGCCGCCGGTGATGCCGTCGGAGGCCGCAGCCTGCGAGGGGTCGGGTCGCCCGGATGAATCTGTTGGCAGCGTGCAGCGCCGCACGAACAGCGCGTTCTGGTGCCTCACGATTTCGCGGGCGATGGTCGCCACGATGACGCAATGCGTGTGTATCAGATCATATGCGGCCTGCGATGGCGCGATTTTCCTGTGCAGCTCATCGACTTGGGCCAGTGTCGGAACATATCCACTCATACCGTCCATTGTAGGGAGCAAGCCGAATCCCTTCCGCCCGTTGAGCCAGGAGCGCCCCTCACCCAAACTGTCTACGCTGACAAGCCTCCCAGCGTAGACAGTTTGGGTGAGGGCGACTCAGATGGTTTCGATGCGGAACTCGCCGGTGCGGTTCGAGGCGACGAGCATCTGGTCGTTGTCAAGCTCCGTCCAGCCGTCGGCCTCGCTCTGCGGGAAGCCGGAGCTGGCGACGACCACGCCCTCCGCCGTGCCGTCAACGCCCAGAATTCGCCGATACCGAATCACGCGATAGTCGATAGCATGCTGCTGCCAGCCGTACCCCGAGTAGACCTCCATGATGCGAGGCGGAACCTCCGTCCGCCCGGACGCGCGCAACACCACCAGCTGGTCGCCGCTTTGAATCATGCAGTTGTAGCTGGATTTCGGGTAGCTCTGCCGCAGCTCGCGCACCGCTTGGGCGACCGCCTCATCCAGCGGGAAGCCGAAACCGATGTACTCCAGAATCACCGCGAAGAACACCGCGGAATCGCTGCGTCCGCCCGTAGACAGGAATACGCTGTGATCCACGGGAAAATCACGGTTTTCAATGATGTTGCGCCCCTGCTCATCCGAAATATCGCCATTATGGATGAAGCTCAGCCCATTGGCGAAGAACGGCTGCTGGTTCTCCAGAATCAGCGGCAGATGCGAGCTGGCGAGGCGGAAATGCCACAGCGCGCCGCGAGCCGGCTGCTGGGCGAGATCTTCAAACACCGGGTCATGCAATGCCGACGTAGTGGTCTTGTACAGGCGAGTGCCGGTTTCAGGCGAAGGCGCGCCGCCATCCCTGCGGTACGGCGGTTCCTCGGGCGTGCGCAACGAAGCGGTGCCCCAGCCGTCATTGTGGACCACGCTCATTGCACGGAAGTCCTTGACAGCCTGACCGCCCAGCACATCCTCCAGACTGCGGTTGAGACCCGCAGTCGCATAACCCAATAACCTGCACATAACCATCCACTCTAACGGGCGGCGGGACACGGCTGGTGCGCGTGGCTATAGGGGTTGGTTATAGCAAAGAGCCGCCCCTGCGGACGGCTCTCAATTGCTGCTGTCATTGCTGCTGTCGCCGGTTCAGCGGCGGCTTCGGTCACTGGCTCTTGCGCTGGCCTGTTGATTGGCGCGACGAACCACCCGATTTTGCTGTGCCGTGATACTGCGAGGCGCGGTCGGACTTGGCCTCGGCGCCCTGCTGCGAGCCTTGTTTCGCAGGCTTAGCGACGGACTGCTTGCCGGCGTTGCTGCCGGGTTTCACGGAGTTATCTGCTTTCGCCGTAGTATCGGGCTTGGCGGCAGTCGCAGTTTTCGCGGGTTTCGACGCTTTCTCGGACTTCACCGCTGGTTTCGCCGCCGGTTTCGTTGACGACTTCGCCGACGATTTCGCTGTGGGCTTTGTCAGCGCGAGCACGTCCTCACTGGACTCAATCTGCCGCAGATTATTCGCTTCACGCTTGAGCCTCGGCGGCCGACGCGTCGACAGGAACAGCGGCTGCACCTCAATCAGCGGATTGTACGGAGCCAGACCGAACCACTTGACCGGCGAACCCGCCGCATGGCGAATCGCGTACTTCATCTGCAAAGACAACGCACCACGCTGCGAAATCGTGGACTCCGGCATCAGCGCCTTGTGAATCAGCACATACTTAATCGTGCCTACTCCAGGATTGGCGTCGAGCTTCGGGTACTGAGACTTCTGCTGCGGCAGCTCGCCCGTATGCTCCAGATCGTGCATGATTTGGTGGATGTATGCAGGAATGGACTGAGAGACCTTGAATCCGAGCCGAATCTTCACGCGGAACAGATAATCGGTCCCGAAATTCTCCACCGAATACTCGCGGGTAAACGGCTCGTCGGTCGTCTGCACGGACACCGCCCACCAGGCGCGCGCACGCTTGGGATGGTCCGCGAAGATCGAGAAGAAGATATCCGTGTCCAGCCGCTTCATTTCGCTGTCGGATGTCAGATACACGATATTGTCTGCGAAATACGGGATACGGAAGTCGCCGTGCAGCTTCTCGAGAGCGGGCAGGAAATCCTTGCGCTTCATATGGCGACGCTGCGAACGTTCGATCTTCGTGCCGTCGTTCCACGTGACCATGATCATCAGGATCAGCAAGGTCAGCAGCATCGTGAACCAGCCGCCGTGCATGAACTTCGCCATCGAGGCGATGAAGAACATGATCTGGATGGACAGGAACACGATCGAGAACACGATTGCCCCGACTTTATGTCGGTTGTACCACATGTACACGGCGAGCAGCACAGTCGTGGTGATCATCGTGATGGTCAGCGCGAGGCCGTAGGCGGCGGAGATATGCTCCGAATCGCGGAACAGGAACAGCACGGCGAGCGTGGAGACGCACAGCACGCCGTTGACCACCGGGATATACAGCTGGCCGCGTGTACGGGCCGGGTAACGCACCTGCAGATGCGGCATCCAGTTGAGGCCGGTGGCTTCGGCGACCATGGTGAACGCGCCGGTGATCAGCGCCTGAGATGCGATGATGCCTGCGGTGACCGACAGCGCGGCCGCAAGATAACGACGCACACCCGGGCTCATCATCTGGAAGAACGGATTGAGGCTGTCCACATTCTCCAGAGCGGGATTGTGCTGGTTACGCAGCATCCACGCGCCCTGCCCGAAGTAGTTGAGCACAAGCGCGATCTTGATGAATGGCCAGGTGAAGTAGATGTTGCCGCGACCCACGTGGCCCATATCCGAATACAGCGCCTCGGCGCCCGTGGTCGACAGGAAGACCGTGCCCATCAGGGCGATGCCGGCGGCGTTATGCGGGCTGAACAGGAAACGGAGGCCGTACACCGGGTTGAGGGCAGCGAAGACGCTCCAATCATTGCCCAGGTTGAACACGCCCACGACGGCGAGGAAGCCGAACCACACCATCACGATGCTGCCGAATACGCGGCCGATGCTTTCCGTACCGCGTGATTGCACCGAAAACAGCAGCAGGATGATGATCGCGGTGATGATCATCGTCAGGTTCGTGTTCTCCCGGAACAGCGGTTCGAACACGGGGATGGTCTTCAGACCTTCGACTGCCGAGGAAATCGAGACGGCCGGGGTGAGTACCGAATCCGCGAGGAACGCGGCGCCGCCGAGCATCGCAGGGATCGCTAGCCAGCCGCCATACTTACGAATCAACGAATACAGGGCGAAGATACCACCTTCGCCTTTGTTGTCGATGCGCATGGCAATCAGCACATATTTGACGGTGGTAATCAGGGTGATTGACCAGAATACCAACGACAGCACACCGAGGATCGCTTCCCTGTCGGCGTGCTGGATGCCGCCTTGGCCGTTGAGGAAGGTCTGCATCGTGTACAGCGGCGAGGTGCCGATATCGCCGTACACCACGCCCAGCGTGACAACCGCCATCGCGAAGGTGACCTTGTTCGGACCGGATTGCACCCGGGTCCACCAGCGGCCGATAGCCCCCTTGGTCGCTGTTTTCGCGAGCTTTTCTGCTTCCTTATGTTCTTCTTCTTGCTGCTGGGCGATTACCTCACGCTCTTCTTTGGTCGTCGTCTTGCGAGAGACCTTGGGCGCGTTGGTGAAGGTATCGGCCTTCAGCAACGTCTCACGCATACGTTCATCAGCTTGCTGCTCTTCTGATTGCTTGGGCTGATTGGCGGTATGCGAAGATTCACGCTGCCGTGATTCCGCCATAACATTCCTCCATTGGCAGGGACCCTCCCCGCTCGTGAACACTCATGCCTGGCAAGCGAATCGTAGTACCATCACGATTCCTTTACAGACAGCCGCAAGTCTATACGACGGTCACGAGATATTGCAACAATCCGGACGCAAAATGGTGGTATTTCACGGTTCTGTCTAATTTTCATGGTGATTGGAAGATCCGCGCGCAACCGCTCAATGCCGACGACACCGGCATGCAGGAACCCGCGACCGCGAGTGCAACCGCCGATTCCCCCAAAGATAGAGACCCGACCCACCGTCCCTGAAACGCCAGGAAACCGGCGATTCGAAGATACACACGCAACCGCCGGTTCCCGGCGACGCCGATGTACAGGAACCGGGAGACACCAGCGTAACGGCCACTATCTGCCGTAGATACGTGCGCAACCCGCCGTTCCCGTGGCACCCGTCACACGGCCACCCCGAGATACCCTCACAACCGCCGAACCCCGGCAATGCCAACGCACAGGAACCCACAGATGCCAGCACAACCACCACAACCCGCCGCAAATACGAGCACAACCCGACGCCCCTGTGACCCCCGCCACGCAGCAACCCGAAGATACGCCACCATCGGCAACTTACTGCGCATCCCTGAGGCGCCGGGCAATCCGCCGCTCAGATGCCGTACACCTTACGCGTAGTGCGACGGGTGGCGCGCGCGACCTCAGCCACCGGCAGGTCGAAGACCTCAGCGAGCGCGGCCAGCGTGTACGGAATCATGTACGGCGCGTTGGTACGCCCGCGGTAGGGCATCGGGCTCAGATACGGAGCATCTGTCTCCACCATGATGTGGTCGAGACCGACGAGCCGCGCCGATTCGCGGATCCCGTCGTTGCCCTTGTAGCTGACGGTTCCCGAAAAGCTCAGATACCAACCGTGTTCGGCGGCGATGCGCCCCATCTCGGTGTCGCCGGAATAGCTGTGGAACACCGTGCGTTCGGGGCTGCCGTCCGCAAGCAGCGTGTCGATGACTTCCCGATGCGAGTCGCGGTCGTGGATCTGCATGGGCAGGCCCAACTCCTTGGCGAGCGCGATATGGTCGCGGAATGCTTGTCGTTGCAGCTCTTTGGCGCCTTCACCAGTACGGAACAGGTCCATGCCGGTCTCGCCGATCGCTACCACTTCGCGCGGGTGGTCGAGGGCCAGCCGGTGCACTCTCGCGAGCGCATCCTCGAAACTGACGTCATGGTAGGGCTTGTAGCTCAGTGGCAGACCGTCCGGCCCGGGAACGCCGCGGTGACCGTGCAATACGGCCTCATTGGGGTGGATGGCGAGCGCCGCATGCACGACACCCGGGTGGTCGAGGGCCATCTGGACAGCGGTGCCGAGATTCGGATATTCGCAGCCGACATCGATGACCCCCTCAACGCCGACGGCCTGCGCCTGTGCGAGCAACTCATCGACCGAGTACACGGGCACCGGCGGCTGGTCGCGTTCGATGGCCTGCCGGTTCATTTCGCGGGAGAAGGGGACGACGCTCGCCACATGCGTGTGATCGTCGATGACGCGCGCGTCGGTGGGAAGCGGCTCAGGGGCTGGCGCCCAGCTGCGGTCGCGATGGTGATGCTTGGACATGGCTTCCAGTCTAATCGGGGGCGGCATTGATGGGCCATGGTATTGACTGATTGGCTGATTGGCTCCCTGACCGCTTGACTGTCCAACTGCCTGATTGCTTGGCTACCTGATCGCCCAGTTGTCCAGCAGCCCAACTGCCCAGTTGCCCGAAATATTCCGCCCGGTTGCGCATGTGATGTCATACGCAACCATGCGTAAGTCACGAACGGACGGCGAGGCCCCTTGATATCCGTCGGCTCGCGCATGTCCGGACATACGCGGCAACGCACAAGCGACATCTGAGGGCTGCCGGACGCTTGCTTTGACGCGCGACGTATGTCCTGACATACACGCGATACCGCACGCAACCGACAGCACACGACCGACAGCAAGCAACCGACAGCCCGGAACCAGCCCGGAGTACGATGAAGGTTTTGGACATATACGCATGGCACGCGTACACACTCAACACCGACACACACAAGCAAGGAGCATCATGGCGAAGAACGACACCACCAATCCGGCCGATTCCAAGGCGTTGCGGCCCGAACAGCTGCACGAATTCTCCCAGCGGTTCAACGCCGACCGGGCGAACGCGGTCGCGGCGAACGCAGCCACCAGCGTGGGCGTGCTGAAGGCCGCCACCGATTACCATGGCGTGCGTGCGCTCCCGCGCGACTTCTCAATCGAACTCAAGCAGGGGTCGATCACGAATCAGGAGCATTCCGGCCGCTGCTGGATGTTCGCCTCGCTCAACACCCTGCGCTATGAGCTCATGCATCGTTGGAAGCTTGAGGATTTCGAGTTCTCCGGATCCTACCTGTTCTTCTGGGATGCGATCGAGAAATCGAATACGTATCTGGAGAACGTGCTCGCAACCCTTGACGAGCCGACCGACAGCCGCGTATTCGAAATCATCAACGATACTGTTGCCGACGACGGCGGCTGGTGGCAGATGTTCGTTGCGCTGGTCAACAAGTACGGTCTGGTCCCGAAGTCCGCATACCCGGAATCCGCGAATTCCCGCAATTCCGACGCATTCAAGCAGTATCTGAACACCAAGCTGCGCGAGTTCGCCGCCGATTTGCGTGACCGTCATGCGGCGGGCGAAAGCCTGGAAGCGCTGCGCGCGGCGAAAACCGAGGATATGGCGACCGTGTACCGCATCTGCTGCATCGCGCTGGGCGAGCCGCCGGAACGCTTCGATTTCCTGGCCCGCACCAAGGGCGACGATGACGCCGACAGCAAGAAGACCGCCGACAAGTCCTCCAACACCACCGTGGACGCGCAACCCGACAAGGATTCCAAAGGCGAGGACGGCCGCGATGACCGCCCGCAGATTCGCGAATACGGCATTACGCCACTCGAGTTCATGCACAAGTATGTGCCGGTGGATGTGAATGACGCCGTCACCCTGTGCAACGCGCCGATGACCCGCACCCCGTTCGGCAAGCGCTACCGAATCAAGTGGACGGCGAATGTGGCGGAAGCCGGGGATATGGAGTTCGTCAACGTGCCGCTCGACGTGTTCCGCAAGGCGGCCATCGACCAGCTCAGCGCGGGGCATCCGATCTGGTTTGCGTGCGATTGCATGCAGTTCTCGCTGCGCGACGCCGGGATTTTCGACCGCGGCACCGTGCGCGTGGACCAGCTGTTCGACACAGAGTTCACCTTTGATAAGAGTCAGGGCTTGGAATACTGGGATTCCGCAAGCAATCACGCGATGACGCTGACCGGCGTGAATCTGGACGCCGACGGCAAGCCGAATCGTTGGAAAGTCGAGAACAGCTGGGGCAAGGACGCCGGCAAGGACGGCTATTATGTCGCGTCGGCCGACTGGTTCGACCGGTTTGTCACCGAGCTGATCATCCGCAAGGAATATCTGGACGAGGCGACGAAGGCGATTCTCGAAACCGAGCCGGTGGATATCGAGCCGTGGCAGCCGCTGACCCACCGCTGCGACTGAAATCCCCGTCATCCTCACAAACTGGCTACGCTGAGCGAAATCCCAGCGTAGCCAGTTTGTAAAAGGGAACGGCGGTCTGGCACTCGACGCCACACTTGGCTGTCGTGCCGCCGCGTGACGTGCCGCCGCGTATCGCGTCACTACGTGCCATGCCGCCGCACGTCATGTTGTCGCAAGAAAGAAGAAACCCGGCGGTGAGAAGCCGCCGGGCGAGAGAGAAGAGAGAAGAAGGGGTTCAATTATGGGGCCGACCTATGGGCCTCGCCACCGGTCGAACCGTTGACATGTATTATGTAACCGCTCGATTCTTGGAATAACGATGCGCGTTTCTGAAAAAACTCTGGCAAATATGTAACGAAACTGTGTAGACGTGGTCACATTCCAGCATGTTGTCGCATTTACCAGCCCGAAACACACTACCGCCCGGCGGCAATCCTCTTCTTATAGGCCGTGCCCCACTGCTCCATCGCGTCGAGGACCGGCTTCAAGGTGCGCCCCAGTGGCGTCAGCGAGTATTCCACACGAGGAGGCACTTCCGCGAAGACATGCCGCTCGACCAAGCCGTCGGCCTCCATCTCACGCAGTTTCGACGTCAGCACTTTCTGCGAGATGCCGCCGATGGATTGTTTGAGCTCACCGAACCGCTTGGTGCCGGGCATCAAATCGCGCAACACAAGCACTTCCCACTTGTTGCCGATCAGCTTGAGCGTGGTTTCGACCGGGCAGGCCGGCAAATCCTGGGGCGACACGCCGAGAGCCGTCTTTTCGGTCATGATTTTTGCTCCTCGTTTTCCTTGAAACTATCAAATTGTTACCGATTAGTACCCAAGGCACTTTCCCTTGCTTGGTTTCTTTTTGTAACTATACGCGCTATAGTCAATAGTGCCAAAAAGAAACAGAGGTTCAAAAAGATACTGACATGCTTCGCAGCGCGGTCGTCCGACCGGCAGCGCGCCACGGATCGGACTTGAGCCAACAAACAGTAAGGAACACCAATGACCTCCACCGCAGTTGTTGCAGCAAACGGCAAGGCCGGCGAGCTCATCGTCAAGGAAGCCGTCGATCGCGGCTTCGACGTCACCGCCGTCGTGCGCGGCGAGAACAAGACCGCCGCCCAGCACGCCATCATCAAGGACCTGTTCGACCTGACCGCCGACGACCTCAAGGGCTTCGACGCGGTCGTGGACGCCTTCGGCGCCTGGACCCCCGACACCCTGTCACAACACTCCACCTCGCTCAAGCACCTGGCGGACATTCTCTCGGGCACCGACACGCGTCTCATCGTTGTCGGCGGCGCAGGCTCGCTGTACGTGGACCCCGAGCACAAGACACAGCTCGTTGACACCCCGGACTTCCCGGACGCGTTCAAGCCGCTCGCCAAGGCACAGGGCAAGGCCCTCGCCGAGCTGCGCGAGCGCAAGGACGTGCGCTGGACCTTCGTTTCTCCGGCCGCCGATTTCCAGGCTGACGGCGAGCGCTCCGGCAAGTACATCCTCGCCGGCGAAGAGCTGAAGCTCAACGATCGCGGCGAATCCATCATCAGCTATGCCGATTATGCCATCGCCATCGTTGATGAGATCGCCGAGGGCAACCATATCGGCCAGCGCATCTCCGTGGTGCGCGCCTGAGCCTGAGCCGCGTTCTTACCGCTCTTCGCGGTAATCGACATCAAGCCAATGCCCACCTTCCACGACCGGTACGATACCGTCATGAGAGGTGGGCTTGTCTGTCACGCGATGTTACGAGCACGCCCCGGACACGAGACACACCAACACGGGAGCCCCACCCCCAGAAAGGCATGACATGAACCAGCTTGCGCAACGCTTGACACCGCTGGTGAGCTACCTTGCCAACGAACGCGCCCACACCGGCGGCTGGACGCCGGGTATCCGCACCGATGAAGCGGCCCTGTCCGCCATGACCGCGCAGGACCTGTGGGCGCTGTTCCGTGCGTTCGTGAACACGCGCGAACCGATTGAGCCGGACAGGGGGTGGCTCAAGGACCAGGACGCCCTGTTGCACGATATCATCGCAGACCGGGGTGTCACCGCCATCGACGACGCCTGCGTTATCTCTTCCGCGACCGACCCGCGGCTGCGGTTGTGGCGCGGCGATATCACCGCGATCCGGGCGGATGCCATCGTCAACGCGGCCAACAGCGAGATGCTGGGGTGCTGGGCGCCGGGGCATCTGTGCATCGACAACGCCATCCACACCTTCGCAGGCGTCGAACTGCGCTTGGAATGCGCACGGATTATGCGTGAACAAGGCACGCCCGAGGCGCCCGGACGCGCGAAAATCACGCCGGGGTACAATCTGCCGGCGGCGCATGTCATCCATACCGTCGGCCCAATCGCCGCCGGACACCCCAGCGACCGCGACCGCGAACTGCTCGCCTCGAGCTATCGCAGCTGCCTTGACCTCGCCGCCGCACACCGCCTGCGCAGCATCGTGTTCTGCTGCATCAGCACCGGGGTGTTCGGCTTCCCACAGCAGGAGGCGGCTGAAATCGCCGTGCGCACCGTGCGTGCGTGGCTTGACCGGCATGCGGACACAAGCGCCAGGGCCGACCGCTCAGGCGAACCGGCCGATTCAGACCATGACAGCACTCCGACAACGCCGACCGTCGTCTTCGACGTCTTCGGCGAGACGGACGAGCATATCTACCGCCAGCTGCTCGGCATTCCCGGGAGCCAGGCGGCATAGGCGGCAAGCACACCGCCGGACCCTACACCGCGCCGGCACCCATCACAACCCCGCGGAACCCGCAGAAAGAAGCCACCATGCCGTTCACGTCACTGTTCACGTCATCAGCTATCAATCCACCGGCAACGGACAACCGTGCCACATGCGAGGATGCCATCACCCGTCTCACGAATGCCATCCGCAATGCGGACACCATGGTGGTCGGCGCAGGTTCGGGCATGTCCACATCCGCCGGATACACGTATTCGGGCGAACGCTTCGAGCGGTATTTCAGCGATTTCGCGAACACATACGGCATCGGCGACATGTATTCCGGCGGGTTCGCCGAATACCCGGACCTCAACACCTACTGGGCGTGGTGGAGCCGCCACATCTACATCAACCGCTATATGGCCCCGCCCAAGAATACGTACGGGCTGTTGCGCAGTCTGCTCGACGGCCATGACTACACGGTCATCACCACGAATGTGGACCACTGCTTCCAGCGGGCCGGCTTCCCCGACGACCGCCTGTTCTGCACGCAGGGCGATTACGGGCTGTTCCAAAGCTCACGCACCGGCACCTCCCGCACGTACGATAACGAGCGGGATGTCAAGCGCATGCTACTCGCGCAAGGCTTCACCTTCGCGCACATGACCGCCGACACCGCCGACGACTGGGGTGAGCTGATTGCGCCAGACGAGGCCAGCGGATGGGCCGGCATCGGCATGACAATTCCGGACGACCTCATCCCGTATTGCCCGGATGATGGATTCCCCATGGCGCCGACCCTGCGCTGCGATGACACCTTCGCTGAGGACGAGACATGGCATGAGTGCGCGGAACGATACCAGACTTTCCTCGACACCCGCCGGGCATGCGAGGCTGACGGCAGTCAGACGCTGTTCCTTGACTTGGGCAGCGGCGGGAACACGCCGATCATCTTCAAATTCCCGTTCATGCAGTGGACTTCGGTCAACCGCAACGCAACCTACGCCAGCATCAATCTCGGCGAGGCCGTCACCGCGCCGCAGATCGTCGACCGGTCGGTGCTGATCGACGCCGACATCGACGCCACGCTGCGCGATGTGGCTTCGAGAAGGTGAATCGGTTCGCAGAATATCAGGCTGAAAACCATCATAAAATCAACCAGGCGGCGGGACCCACCTCACAGGGCAGGTCCCGCCGCCTGGCATATTCGCATGATTTGCGTGATTCACGCAATCCGCAATTGTTCAGCCGGCGATTATTCAGCCGTCTTGGCCGGCTTGTCAACGGCCTCTTCCTCAGCCAGCTGCGCCTTCGCCTTGGCCAGACGCTCGGCTTCCGCGGCCTTGCGCTGGGCGAGCTGCTCCTCGAAGCGGTCCAGCTCCTCCTGCACGGCCTCCTGCGGAATCTTCGCGAAAATCGGCTTCGGCTTGGCGACCGGAACGCCGGTGTCAATGGCCTCGCTCTTCCACGGGTGCACGTTCACGCCGAGCTTGTAATCGCCGGTGATCACCGGGTAGTGGAAGTCCGGATTATCAAGATCCTCGACCTCCTCGATATGCGGCAGCGGCGAGAACGTGCCCTTGCCGCCGAGCGCCTCCCACACCTTCTGCGCGGAATGCGGCAGGAATGGAGCGAGCAGGTGGTTCGCGTCCGCCACGGCCTGCGCGGCCACATGCAGCACGGTGGCGAGATGCTTCTCGTCATCCTTGATCTTCCACGGTTCGGTGGCGGAAATGTACTTGTTGATATCGCCGACCACGCGCATCGCCTCGTTCAGCGCATTCTTCTGGTGGTGGCGCTCAATCAGCCCGCCAACCACGTCGAAGGCCGCCGACGTCTCCTCGAGCAGCGCACGGTCCTCGGAGGTCATCGAATCCTCGTCGAGCTCCGGAATCGCACCGAAGTTCTTATAGATGAGGTTGGCGACACGGTTGACCAAGTTACCCCAGCTGGAGGCGAGCTCCTCATTGTTGTGCCGCACGAATTCGGTCCACGTGAAATCGGAATCCGAGGTTTCCGGGCCGGCCACGGAGATGTAGTAGCGCACGGCGTCCACCGGGTAGCGTGCAAGAATATCCTTCACGTAGATCACGATGCCGCGCGAGGAGCTGAACTTCTTGCCTTCCATAGTCATGAACTCGCTGGCCACGACCTGCTCCGGCAGGTTGAGCGGGCCGAGCTTGCCGGTCTCGCCACCCTTTGAGCCGGCGCCGTTGTAAGCAATCATTTCGGACGGCCAGATCTGGGAGTGGAAGGTGATGTTGTCCTTGCCCATGAAGTAATAACCCGGGGTTTCCGGGTCGTTCCACCAGGCGCGCCACGCCTCGGGATCGCCCTTGCGACGGGCCCATTCAATGGATGCCGACAGGTAGCCGATCACCGCGTCGAACCACACGTACAGCTTCTTGTTCGGGTTGTCAATCCAGCCCTTGACCGGCACGGGGATACCCCAGTCGATATCGCGCGTGATGGCGCGGGGCTTGACTTCCTTGAACAGACCAAGCGAGAAGTTGATGACGTTGGTACGCCAGCCTTCACGCGTCCTGAGCCAAGCGAGGTTCGCTTCGGCCAGCGCCGGCAGGTCGAGGAAGAAATGCTCGGTTTCCTCGAAACGCGGGGTTTCGCCGTTGATTTTGGAGACCGGGTTGATCAGCTCGTCCGGATCGAGTTCGTTGCCGCAGTTGTCGCACTGGTCACCGCGTGCACCGTCGGCGCCGCAAATCGGGCAGGTGCCTTCGATATAGCGGTCTGGCAGGGTACGCCCGCTGGACGGGGAGATGGCGACTTTCTGCGTGCCCTTGTAGATGTACCCGTTCTTCAGGCACTGTTTGAACAGTTCCTGCACGACATGCTCGTGGTTCGTGGTGGTGGTGCGGGTAAACAGGTCGTAGCTCAGGCCGAGATCGCACAAATCCTTGCCAATCACGCGGTTGTAGCGGTTCGCGAGTTCCTGCGCGCTGACCCCTTCTTTATCGGCCTCAACGAGAATCGGGGTGCCGTGCTCATCGGTTCCGGACACCATCAGCACGTCATTGCCCTTCATGCGCTGATAGCGCGCGTACACATCCGACGGGACGCCGAAGCCGGCGACATGCCCGATATGGCGCGGACCGTTCGCGTACGGCCACGCAACATTGACCAAAATATGACTCATACGCCCGATTATCAGGCCCAGCGCGGACAGAGGGAGCCGCGCACAAGGGCGCGACAGACGCCACGCGTGCCCCGCACAGGCTTCACGAGGGCCTCACACACGCTCGGCATGCCTGATACGGGTCTGACACGGTCGCCACGCTGCGGTGCGTTGACCGGAACGGACCGTCACGACGGCAACCCTGCCAAGCGTGCGGAATCCGCATCAGCAATTTTGCGCAAAATACCGCCAATCCGTTCTGCGGCTCGCAAGTTATCCACAGGGCAGACGGTTGTCGTACAACGGGTAATCACGGTTATGCACATTTCGGTCCGACGTCGTTGCCGGCGTGAAATCCCGCCGGTATCTTTCCTCGTATGACTATGTTGACAGGAAACGCACCGCCAGGGTGCACACAGGCACACCGCCGACCGGAGGTATCCGAGCGGCGTCATCAATCATGTCCGGCGGCATCGGGGCACGCCGGCGATTACGAGGGGGATGCGCGATATCGTTTGGGCGGCGAGGGGACGCCGGAACGCCGTCGCGTGATTCAGCGCGGTCATCCGATCATCCGCACATGCCGCCTGCCCGGCCCGATGTGCGTCACGCGCATGACCGATTATGGCGTGCTGCACAATTTCGATGACATCAGCGCATATCTGGGGGAACATTCCGATACTCCTGACGGCAGAGGGCTGATTTGCCGGCATGCGTCGCCGATGAACGTGGTCGCCTGCGCATCGCTCGCCGCTTGGATCTGGGTGGGAGGGGACTTTCCCTCGACCATCGACGTGGTGTCCGACGCGCATTACCGTTCGCCGGCGCACGGGCGCAGAATCCGGCCGTTCAACCGGCAGATCGACAGCCAGTACATCATCACGGTCGGGGGTATGAGAGTCACGTCGCCGGCGAGAACCGCGTGTGACCTCGCATTGGTGCAGATCGACGCGTCAGACGAACAGCTTGAGGTGGGAGGAACCATCCGATGCCTGATGAACCGCTACTCATTTGGCATGGCCGAATGCCTTGCCATCTTCAATACGGACAGCCGACACTGGCCGAATATCCGGCAAGCCCGCGAGCTGCTGACCGCCGCGGTGAGCACACCGAATGGCAGACAGGAGCCGACATGAGCATACGACGACGATTATCGGCGACATCCAAACCGAACAGGACAGCTGAGGCGGCGGGAACGACGGGACCGGCGCAACGGTTGCGACAACAACGATGGACGCCTGCGGGCTCTGCGGGACATCTGGGTGCGGACCTGGATGCCGTGCCGATCGCCGCGACGGATGTGCTGTCTCCCCCGCCTCCGCCGCTGGTGGTTACGCCCGCCATGGCTTGCGACCCCGATACCGATATGCCCACGCTGTGGCTGATTGCACGCGAGCACCCGCATCTGCGAAAATGGCTCATCGCCAATCCCAAGGCGGATGCCGCCCTGCTTGAATATGTGTCGCAAGCGGGCGGCCCCGGTATCCGCGACGCGTTCGGCATCTTGTTCGGGGAGGCCACGAGCGGGGAGGCCACGGGATGAACATGACCGCATGATGGACAAAACGTGAGACGGGCATGGTTGCTCAAGACGGTCGGACGGGCAGACGGCCGATTGCCACAGAGACGGGGCGGACGGGAGCGACCGGCACACAGTCGGACGATGCCGGGGACGCGCCGCAAGACAGCGCAATCAGCGAGCGCACAGGTCAGGAACGCATCTCAAGCACAGCAGAATACACCTGCTTGCGATTGGCGAGTGAGCCGTCCGGCAGTGGGTGTTCCTGTACAACCTGCGCGATGGCGTCCTTGATGCGCAGCCCGTCTTCGCGTGCGCGGTCTATTGACAGCACGGCCAAATCCTCCACGCTCAACGCGGAAGGCGCGCTATCCCGCGCCTCGTCGTCGCTCGCGCCTTCAATGACCAGCACGATTTCGCCGCGCGGCGGGTCGTCATCCACCGACTGCTTGATCTGCGCAATCGTGCCGCGTCTGATTTGCTCATAATCCTTGGTCAGCTCGCGGCACAACGCCATCCGACGATCCGGCCCGAATTCCCCCAGCAGGTCAGGCATGGTCTCAGCAATGCGGTGCGGCGTCTCATAGAACACGATGGTGCGCTGCTCGGCACGCAGCGAACGCAGACGCTGCATACGTTCGGCATGCTTGCGCGGCACGAAACCCTCATAGCAGAACCGGTCTGTAGGCAACCCCGACAGCGCGAGCGCATCCAGCACGGCGCTCGGCCCGGGTGCGCATGTCACCGGCAGGCCACGCTCGATGGCTCGGCGCACAATCGCGAGGCCGGGATCGTTGATGGTGGGCATGCCGGCGTCCGAAACCACCAGCACCGTGGCACCCTCCTCAACACTGTCCAGCAGCCCGTCCGCCTTGTTGCGCTCATTGTGGTCATGGTAGGCGACGACTTTGCCGCTGACATGCACGCCGAGGCGGTTCGCCAAGTCGTACAGACGCCGGGTGTCTTCCGCGGCGACGATGTCCGCGCGCTCCAGCAGGGCCACCAGCCGCGCCGATGCGTCGCCCACATTGCCGATCGGCGTGGCTGCAAGTACCACCGTCCCGGCGGGCACTTCGACACGCACACCGGCGGATGTCTCCGTGCCCATGTCGTTTTCCGCGTGTTGGGGTCTATCATGTAAGGACTGCGGCGCCGACTGGCGTCCTTCGATGTCACTGGTCATATATCCAGTATCCTCTACCTTTGGGAGTGATGGTGTTGAGTTCCGTGAATTCTGGGCGAACACGCCCGTCGGCGAGCGTCGGCGGAGCCCTGCTCCGCTTGCGTGCGCGGCTCGCTGCCGCACCCCGTCTGGTTTCCTGGCTGTTGACTGTGCTGGTGGCCTTCTTCGGCGGCCTGCTGAGGTTCATCCGGCTCGGCGAGCCACGCGCTGTGGTGTTTGACGAAACCTATTACGTCAAGGACGCGTGGACGATGCTGCTGACCGGCGAGCCGCGCAACTGGCCGGAGTTCTTGACACGCCGCAAGCTGGATTTCCCTGTCGATACCTTGTTCGCGCAAGGCGACACGAACCGGTGGCTGAGCAGCGCCGAATATGTCGTGCATCCGCCAGTCGGCAAATGGTGCATCGCACTCGGGCTGAAACTGTTCGGCGGCGCCGGCAACACCTTCGCATGGCGTGCGAGTACGGCGATTGCGGGAACAATCGCGATCATCATCATGATCCGCGTGGCGTTGCGGCTCTTCAACAACATGTCGATCGCGCTGTCCGCGGGCCTGCTCATGTCCGTCGACGGCGTGGGCATCACACTCAGTCGCACCGGCCTGCTTGATATCTTCATCATGGTGTTCGTGCTCGGCGCGTTTGATTTACTGCTGATGCACCGCGATTGGGCGCGGGTCAAGCTCCGGGCGCATTACGCGGTCGATGCCGCGCGTCGGGATGCGCACTGGGTCCCGGACACATCCAGTCGTGCACGGCGGGCGCAGCGCAAGGCAGCAGACGGCGATTCGAGTGTTGCCGGCGGCGACGCCAACGATACGACCGGTACCGCCGGCGCCGCAGTATCGTCATCGGCCAACACGGCCGGACGCAACCAAAGCATGCTGCTTGACGCGCGTGGCCCGGTCATCGCGTTCTCCTGGTATCGTGCCGCCGCCGCGATTCTTATCGGTCTGGCGACCGGCGTCAAATGGTCCGGCATCTACTTCATGGCAGCGCTCTGCGTCATCAGTGTGCTTTGGGACGCATGGGAACGCTACCGCGCAGGCTACCGCAGCTGGCTGTCCACCGGGCTGCTGTGCGACGCGCCGCTGACCGCGCTGTATATGCTCCCGCTATGGGCGGGCACGTATCTTGCCGGATGGATCGGCTGGTTCATCCACCCGGATTCGTACATGCACGACTGGGCGCGCAACAACCCCGGCCAAGGCATCACCTGGCTGCCGGAGGGATTGCGGTCGTTTGTCGAATATCACGTGGAAATGTGGCAGTTCCACACCACGCTCGACACACCGCATGATTACAAGGCGAACCCGCTCACATGGCCATTGCAGGTACGTCCGACCAGTTTCTACTGGCAGGAGCTTGACGGGCATCCGGGGCTATGCTCATTGGCACCCCACTCCAAATGCGTTGCAGCCGTGACATCCCTGGGCAATCCCCTGATTTGGTGGCTTGGCTCCCTGTGCGTGATCATCGGAATCATCATCGCCATCGTCAAGCACGGTGACTGGCGCATATGGGCGGTGCTCGCCGGCTTCATCGGCGGGTGGCTGCCGTGGGCGCAATACCTGCACCGCACCACCTTCACGTTCTACTCGATTGTCATCTTGCCGTGGATTATTCTCGCGATCTGTTATGTCGGCGACCATGTGCGCCGACGGGTCAGCGCCGGAACATGGCGGATTACGCTGGCGGCCACGCTGCTGCCGATCCTGCTGGTGTCGGTGTTCTTCTACCCGATCTGGACGGCGATGCCCGTTCCGTACGAGTTCTGGCTGAGCCACATGTGGTTCAAGTCGTGGATCTGACGGGCTGGGCGCAGCCTGTCAGGACGGCGGGAAACGCCGGGACGCTCGGAGACACTGGACGCTTGCTAGGCTGCGGCGCTAGGGAGCGCCGGCCATCAGGGCGCGCCCATTTCTTCCCAAACTGGTTACGCTAACGAGGGTCCCAGCGTAACCAGTTTGAATGAAGCCAGCAATCGCACCACAACCAGATATCTCACCACACCAAGCCACAACCCGCGGCAACCAGCCCGTCATGCGACACCCCAGTCGCACCGCAGCCAGATGATACCAGCCAACCGACGGCTCACACCGGACGGGATTCGTAAATCATCTTGCGGTCGCCGAAATACAGCACATCCTTCCACGACGGATTGTCCGTCTTCCTGGCCTTCACCGGCTGTTTGACCGGCACAAAGAACCACCGCACCAAACCGACGACCATATCCTGGATGGAATGCCAAATGCCGATATACGACACCAACGCCCACGAGGTCACCACCGCGTTGAATCCGGCGAAAATCGCATTGCCCCAGTTGGCAGACAGGTAATCCGCATACAGCACAAAGCACGAGAACACCACAATCGCCCACGGCATGGCGACATACAACGGCGGCGAGGCGGTGCGATTGCTGACCTTCGGCGTGCGCACGAATGGGATCTTGGTGTTGGTCATGCCCTGCTGGATCGATTTCAGCGTGCCCGCAAGATTCACGGTCAGCAGCACAATATTGAACCCGTAAATGCGGAAGATGTCAGTACGCTTGTATCCGTTGGATTTCAAGTCGTTCGCATACGTAATGAAATAGGGCATAGATGCGGCGACCACCCATGGGCTGAGCAGCCGCTGGTCGAATGGGTATGCGAGCAGGAACAGCAACCCGAAGCTTGACCATGCGATCGAGGCCATATAGTTGACCCGCAGGCACCATTCGCCCAGCCGTACCGGATTGCCCTGCCGCCGCCTGGCGCGTACGATCCGGAAGAACTTGCCGATGATCAATAGGCCGCCGTTCGCCCAACGCCGACGCTGGACCACCAGGGAGCCGAAATCCGGCGGCGTCGAGCTGTAGCTCAACCGCTCCGGATAGTTCACCAAATGCCAGCCGTAATAGCCGAGGTCCACACTGGATTCCGTGTCCTCGATGACGGTCCTGTCCTGAATGTACGTGCGTACGGTTCGCATGCCTTCCGTCGACACCACGCAGATGTCATCGAGCGCGCGCTTGCGGATCACGGCGTTCGCCCCCACCCAGAAGGTGGCGTCGTAGTAGGTCATCCCCTGATGCAGCACATGCTGGATGTCGGTGGTAGCCGCGGCGATGCGCTCGATACGCGTCGGCGCCCCGCGGTACGAGGAGTACGGTGTCTGAATGACCGCCACATGCTCGTTTCCGGGCTGCTCAAGCTGGTAGACGAGCCGGATGCAATAGTCGCGCAGCAGCATGGAATCGGCGTCCAGGGTGAGCACGTATTCGGAGTCGCGCAGCACGAAATCGGGCACTTCCCCAGGCCTGACGTCACGCAGCACCACGCCGTCGGCGATTTCCTCACGTTTGACGCGGTGACCCATCAGCCCGATGAACGAGTTGAGGTTCATCGCCTTGTTGCCTTCCTGCGACAGGGAGATGTACTGCTTGCGCTCGAACGACCAGCCTTTGACGGTGAAGATCCATACGAGCCGGTTGTACAGCTGCACGATACGCTCGGCGGGGACCGGGTCGTGTAGGTTCACCGCGTCGTTTAGCGCGTCCTCAGTCTGTCGCAGGTCGCGTGCCAGACCACGCAGCACCTGATCGCAGAAGAATTCATCGGTATGGTCCTCAATCGGCCAATAGTCGGCTTTCGCATCCAGCCAGCGCACAGCCGCACGGTAGTCGTCCGCGCATCTGGCGACGATGCTGCGCCGGGCGTGCACCTGCCCGGCGAGCGCCTTGGTGGCCAGATTGCGATGTTCGGTGAACCGTTTCGCGGGACGCGCGAGTTCGTCGAGAATACTGGGGACCAGTGAACGGCAGGCTTCGAGGATTTGTCTGGATTCGTCGTTCTTCGGATGCGGCGGATCGTCGATCAGCAGGACGACCGCAAGGTCAGGGAATTCCTGCAATGCCGCGGACCATATGGTTTTCGCGACGACTTTCGGCTGTTCCACGTATGAGGGGATCAGCACGGTAATGCCTTTGTCGTACCCATGCGCGTAATGCTCGTCAAGCACCGCGCGCGGCACCCGCTCATGGGTGAGGAACCTGCGCATCGCTCCCTGCCGGGTCACGAGATACACCATGGCGCTGAAAATCAGCGTGGTGACAATGACCAGATACAGCACATCCTCGATAACGAACCGCAGGGTGATATCAGGATTGTTGACGAACATCGTCAAAATCATGGTGACCATGTACACGGTGTAGGAGATGACGGTGGCGCCCATCGCGACATATCCGAGGATGATTCGCATGCCGGATGGCTTCGCGTGCATGATGGCCAGCGGGCGCGTCGAAGTCTCTGCCCCCCATTGTCTGCCATGCCGTGCGTTCTTGTGTTCTGCCGTTTTCCTCATACCTGCCGTATCCTGTCTTCGCCATGCGAACGCATCCGATGCCCTGTGAAGCGCGCAATCCATACACGAATCACATCAACAAACCGCCTGCGTATCGTTCCACCTGAATGCGACGAATGCTTATCCAACGGTATCGCGAATACTGGTCACTCGAGGTGTCTCACCGGTCATTGCGGACGAATACTCCCACATTCCCGACACTTCTTGGCATAGTGTCGAACCCGTTCGCTGTACGATAGGGATATTGGCCCCCGTCGATGCCCCCATCAATACCCCCGATGGGATTGCCAATCCCGTCTGCAGGCATCACCACCGGGTTGCAGGACAACGAAAGGAACGCCCTATGAGCGCACGGAAACCCCTGTTCCCCGGGCGTCGTTTCTCGTTTCTGAGACTGGGAATCGCCCTCATCTCCACCGCCCTGATTGTGACCGGCGTGTGGGGGTGGCTGACATACACACAGACGGCATCGAAAAAGCTGCCTGCGCCATGGTTCGGCGGATACGCCGACGTGACCTCGACACCCAGCTACACCTTCGAATCCGATGTCGGTTCCGCCTACAACAACGTGATTCTCAGCTTCATCACTGCCCCAGACGGCTGCACGCCGACATGGGGCGGGTATTACTCGCTGAACGAGGCGTCATCCCAGCTTGACATCGACAGCCGCATCGCCCACGCATTCCGCGCCAATCGCACGGTCACCATCAGTTTCGGGGGCCAGCAAGGCACCGAGCTCGCCGAACAATGCACTACGGTGAGCTCGTTGAAAAAGGCATATCAGACGGTCATCTCCCGGTATCATGTCACTTCGGTCGACTTCGATATTGAAAACGACAATCTTGATGGCTACAGCGAATCCGCGGTCAGACGCGCACAAGCCGTCGCCGAGATACAAGATGAAATGAAGTCGCGCGGGCAACCGCTTACCGTCTCCCTCACCCTGCCCGCAAGCACGTCAGGTCTGACGCCCGACGGCCTCGACACCGTATCCTCCTTCATCGACGCAGGAGTAAACCTGTCGACATTGAATCTGATGACCATGGACTTCAATATTCCGTCCAATGTCACGGCACAGTCCGAGCTCATCAAGAAAGCGCTGAATGCCGGGCACAAACAGTACAAACAACTGCTCTACAGCAAGCGGAAGCTGTTCAGCGACTCGCAAATCTGGGAGATGATGGGCGCGACCGTCTTGATTGGACAGAACGACACCGACAACGAATATCTCACGCTTGACGACGCCCAAAGAGTCAACACATTCGCCATGCAGACGAATCTGGGCCATCTGGCCATGTGGTCACTCAACCGCGACCAGCAGTGCGGGGAGAATTCCGTCACACAGACCATCCAGACCGGATGTAGCGGCATGAAGCAGACCGCGGGCGAGTTCGCCACCCTGCTCAGCTCGGGCTTCAAGGGCACCCCCGGCACCATAGTCGATATGGATTCCGCGACCTGGTCCACGCCCAGCGGCAAATACGAGCAGTGGAACGTCACCACCGAATACACCGAGGGTGACAAGGTGGTCTGGAAACACAACTTGTATGAGGCGTTGTCAGACAACACCGGCGAGCAGCCCGACAGCACCGCATCCGGCGCGGATTCCCCGTGGCGGCTGATCGGGCCGGCATGATGACACCGGCAACGACGACAGCGGCAACAACGGTCGCAACAGCGGCAGCGACGGCAGAAGCGGCGCATCCCGATAGAGCACATCGTCAGCAACAGCACATCGATACATCGACCAAGAGAAGCTGAAGGAACAGGTACCATGACAGCACAACAGCAGGGCGTCATCACGACAAGCCCGGACGACACGCGCAGGCCGCGCCGCACCAGAACCACCATCCTCGCCGTGATGTGCCTGGTCATTTTGGTCGCGTTGTTCATCGGATATTTGCCGGGGCTCCAATACGCCATTCACTGGACTTCCACCGACGTGGTGCTCGCGGGGATCAGCTTCCTGATTTGCATGGCATACAGCACCGAGCTCAGTTCAGTGCCCGTAGCCAGCCGCCACACCGCGATTCCGCTGTTGACCACCATGCTGCTCATCACCGGTGGGTTCGATCACCTGTTCAGTCTGCTGATTGTCATTACGCTGATTTGCACCACGATTCCGGCACGCAGCCTGAGCATCGGCGCCATTCGCGCATGCACCGCGCTGGTGCCGATACCTGTGGTACGACTGGTGCTCGGTGAATTACCAGCACATCTGCGCGAAATCTTCACCTCGTCGGTGCCAAGAGCGGAAGCGTTGAACTACATTCAATCCGACTGGGTTTTCCCGCTCATCGTCCTCACAGCGCTGCTGCCTGTAGCGCGGTTGTTGTGCGATATCGTCGTGTATCTCATTAGCGGCGTTCCGGTAGCCAAATCGCTCAGCGAATATTCCATCACCCGCATCACCGCATTGTCGTTGGCCGATCTCGCCGCCATTGTGCTGACAATCCTGCTGCCTGCCGTATTCCAGTATTCGGACGTGCAGATAATCGATTCGTCCTTGCGCTCGACATTCTCCATCTTGCTGGATATCTATGCGCTGCTGCTGATGAGCTTCTACATGCTGCGGCGCATGATGCGCGCGGAGAATTCGCTGCGCTGCCTGCTCAACATCAGCGACGCCCTGCCTCTGCCGAACGCCCGACCGGAACACGAAGTGGCGGAGATCATCACCGGATCCCTGCCAAACATCCGCTGCATCATGATGACGGACGACGAGATGCACCACCGGCGATTCCACTCGTACCGCCACTCCCAGCGCATCAAGGAACAGGGCAGCCAGTACTCCATCGTGTTCGAGCGCAGCATGCTAAACCGCCCATTCCTGCCTGCGGACGAGGAAGTGCTCGCCGCGGCCACGTCAATCCTCAATGAGGAACTGCGTGTCAACCGCGAAGTGAGCACGCTACGCTCGGAATCCGAGACGGACCCGCTGACCGGCGCATACACGTATCCCGCGTTCATCGCGACCCTGAAGAGCCTGCAAACCGAAAACGCGAGCAACAAGGTCGCGGTGATTTACCTGAACATCGACCAGTTCAGGCGCATCAACGAACGCTACAGCCGGCTCGTGGGCAATCTGGTGCTGCGGACCACTGCGGACCGAATCCGCGAAATCCTGCCGGAAGACGCGTTCCTGTCGCGTATCGGCGGTTCGGAATTCGCCACCGTGCTCACCGAATCCGCCAGCGAAGACGATGTCGAGAACCTCGCCGATCGCTTGCGCGACAACACTTCCCTGCCCATCCAGACCGACAACGGCACGATTTCGATCGCCACGACCACATCGCTGTCCTTCGCCTCGTCGGAGGAAGGCGCTACACGGCTGCTGATTGACGCCGGCCTCCATGAGCTCACTCCGGCCATGGCAGAGCAGAACCAGGAACAGTCAGCGAAAGATCATCTGGAGATGTCCGACGCGCTGCGCGACGCCATTGAGAAGAACCATCTGGCGCTGCTCTACCAGCCGATATTCTTGCTGCAGCAGCATCGTATCGGCGCGCTGGAGATGTTCCCGCTCATCACCGACAGTCGTAATCATCGTCTCGATTTCGATTTTGTCCTCTCCGAAGCGCAGCGGCTCGGCCTGGGATGCGAACTGTCGATGGGTATTCTTGACCGCGGTGTCAAGGATCTGCTGGAATTCCGCAAAATCGCGCCGGATCTGAACAACATCTGCTTGACGCTCAACGGCAGCGAACTCGGCAACTCCCAGTTCTACGAGCATCTCGAATCCTTGCGCGAGCGCCACCCTAACATCTCGGTCTGCCTGCAATTCGGCCAAGCCGCGTTGAACACGGCGAGAATCCAGTTCGACGATGAGCTGGAGGATCTCACCTCCATGTCCAACGTGCACATCGCCATCACCCAAGCGGGCACCACGTACTCCGAGGTTTCCGCGCTGGGGAACATCCCGCTCGACATCATCAAACTCGACCCGAGCATCGTCAACGGGTACAGCAATCCGCTCGCCGTGACCATCATGAAGCGTACGGTCCAGTTCGCGCACCGGGACGGCATCCATCTCGTGTTCGACGGCATTGACACCGTTGAACAGACCCGGCTGCTCCACGAAGTCGGCGGCACGGAGGCCCAAGGCACGATATATGCGAGCATGATGACTGCCTCGGAGATGCGTATGCGGCTTGAGACCATGGGGATTGATATGGGTTCTGCGGAATCTGGAGAAGCCGACGTACCGTCCGGCATTTCCGACGTACCCGGTGCAGCCGGTGTCGCGGGCGTTTCCGCTGCGGCCGATGCATCCGGCTCGACTTCGGCTGATGCATCGCCGGAAGCCGTCAATCGTCCGGGTGAGAAAAACGACGGGAACGACATCACCAAACCCTCATACGATTTGTAACCCCAGCAGCACCAAGGGTTTACCCGCAATTGCAATACGATAATCGTGTGAAACTGCGGGGTGTCGCGGCCGCGAAGCCCCCTGCGCGCGATAGTCTTGAACGGCAGTCATGCAATCGACAGACATACCCGAACGACGGATGGGTACTGCCGTCGAGTATATGGCACCAACATCCGGCAAGGACATTCGACAAGGATATTATGGGGTTCATTGATTTTCTGATCCGGCTGCTCAAGGATCCGCGCGCGGCCATCGCATCCTGGATCGCCATGGGCGTCGCGCCCACGTTGGGGTTCATCTTCCTGATTGTGTTCATCGAGACGGGCGTGGTGTTCTTCCCGTTCCTGCCCGGTGATTCGCTGCTGTTCGCCGCCGGGTGCTTCGCCGCCGCGGATGCGACGACAGGCAAGGCCGCGCTCCCGCTCAATATGCTGCTGCCCGTCGTGTGGGCCGCGCCGATCATTGGCGACCAGTGCAATTACTTCATCGGTCATTTCTTTGGTCGGCGGATCATCGAATCCGGGAAAGTCAAGGCGATGACGCCGGAACGCCTCGCACGCACCGAAGGCATGATCGACAAGTGGGGTCCGCTCGCCGTGTTCCTGGGGCGTTTCTTCCCGTTCATCCGTACGTTCATGCCGTTTATTTCCGGCATTTCCGGCATGAAATGGCGTCGTTTCACCCCGTTCTCCGTGCTGGGCGGCCTGACCTGGTCGACCCTGTTCACGCTGCTCGGGTATTTCTTCGGCGGGATTCCGTTCGTGCAGAACAATTTTGAGCTGGTGATCGTCGCGATTCTGCTGATTTCGTTGACGCCAACCTTCGTCGGGCTGATGAAGGCGCGGACCGGCAAACAGCGCGGACGCGGACGCGATGCGGAACCGGCCAGGCATGCGGCCGCTGACGCCGGTATCGGTGCCGGTGCCGAGATGCTTTCCAGTGACTTGTCAGGGGCAAACGTGCTCAGCGCGGAAACCATCGCCGCTGCAACCGTCAAGGACGCCGCCGACCTGACCGAAGCGACGCCGCAGGACTGACACAGGCGAGCTCATCGTCGTCGTTGACGCGATGGCGACTTTGTGCATGGCCATTGTTGTGTTGCGGCTGGTTGCCGGTAACCCGGGCACAGTCAGACGCAACACGCCTATGGCACCGTGCTGGATTGCACTTGGCGGCATCTTGTACTAGACTTTGGTGAGTTGTCTCGATGAGCAATCACCGGACACGGGGCTGTAGCTCAGTTGGTAGAGCGCTTCGTTCGCATCGAAGAGGTCGTGGTTTCGATTACCATCAGCTCCACGAAGAACCCTTCTGCATTCCACCGCAGGAGGGTTTTTCTTTACCTCTTTTCAGAACAGCAGCATGTGCAACGCCAACATGCCGGGACTATGGGTGGTGGTGTCAGTCGTCGCGGGAGAGGACGTCGATGTCGCGCACGCCGTCGACTTGCGCGATATCGCCGATGCAGTCGTGCAGATCGCTTTTGTTGCCGGCAAGCCGCAGTTCGACCGCAGCGCCCTGCCATGAATCCCCGTCGACATCGTGCGTGGAGACGACCTGCGTCTCGAACCCATGCCGCGCGGCAATCAACAAGGCTTGACGCAACGCACCTTTGCCGTCCTGGTAGGTGACCCGAATCACGTAGTCGCGGTCGCGCTTAAGCGCCCAGACCACAAAAGGCGCAATCGCCAGCACCACCACGAAATACAGTCCCGTAATCAGTAACGCCAGCGGGAACATCCCTGCCCCGCACGCCATACCCACGGCCGCCGCAATCCAAATCGCGCATGCGGTCGTCAACCCGCGAATCGTATCGTGGTTGAAGAAAATCACGCCCGCACCGAGGAATCCGATACCCGTCACCACCTGAGCGGCGATACGCGAAGCATCCCAAGTGACAGAAGCCCCGACGACCGCCGGCACACCCTCAATCGACACCATGGTGAACAGGCAGCTGCCCAGACCGACCAGAATATGTGTGCGGATTCCCGCGTCCTTGCGCCGCGCCTCGCGCTCGAAACCGATGAGACCACACAACACCAGCGCCGCTACGACGGCGACGACATCCATCCATGACAACGACACCACTCGCATATGGTCACCTCCGCTTGCTTGACAGCAAACCTCCTGATTCCAAGCCTAGCGCGGATTCGAAGCCGCCCCGGCTGCCCCGGACATTCCAGCAGTTCCGGACGCTCCAGCAGTTCCGGACGCTCCAGCAGTTCCGGACGCTCCAATCACACGCTCCCGCACGAACCGTTCGAACGTTTCGGTAGTGACTCCCTGATAGCCGCGTATCGACGCATACTGCGGTCCGTTGGACGTATCCGCCCGCATATATCCAGTCTGGGCGACGGTAGTCGCCCCGGATGCGGCGGCCGAACGCAGACCACTCATCGAATCTTCGACGGCAACGCAGTACGGCATCATATCCGCCCCGATACCAAGCAGCTTCCCTGCCGCAAGGTAAGGCGCCGGATCTGGCTTCTTCGCGACATCATCATCCCCGCAGATATAGCCGGCGAACACGCCCTCCGGCGCCTGCGCGACCAGGTTTTGTGCAAGATTGCGCGGCGATGTGGTCACCAGCACCGAGGGGATTCGCGCGTCAGCCAGCGAGCGCAGTACATCCAACACGCCCGGAATCCAAGGCATGCGCAGGCGCTCCTGCTGGGCAACATAATCAACCATACCTTTGGAGATTTCCTCAACCGTCAGCGCCGTCCCGCGTTCGATCATCTGCCGGGCGACTTGGGGCACGGGGGTTCCGGAGCCTTGCCAGGCGAGGTCCTCGTCCCAATAGCCGCCGTGCGCTGCGGCGAGACGCAGCTCGGATTCATGCCAGTACGGTTCTGAGTCGATAAGCGTGCCGTCCATATCCCAGAACACTGCTTGCAACATGTCTGCCTCGCTTGTGGAAAGTCATGCGGATGCGCGGCCGCCTGCGGGACATTGCCCGGGCAACCCACCGTCGCCATCTTCTCATATGGCACGTAGAAGCTGGTTCGGTTAAGCTGTCAGGGCGTGCAGGAGCCATCGGCATGGACAGCAGCCCCGCACAAAGCCTTGCAGACGTAATTCTTCCGGGAGAACTGGCGGATTTTCCCGATCCTCGCACAAACTCCCACATCGAGCGCGGGAGATTGCAGGGAATCGGCCATCCTACGGACAAACTCCCAACAAGAACGTTGGAAATCCGCGATTCAAGAAAAACACCCCAGAAACCCAAAACGGGAGAACACCGACGAATCAGTGCATCCGCGACAAACTCCCGCACAAATCCGGGACTTCATCACCCACCAGCCCATCTCAAGGCCATCTCCCGAAACCATCCGGGACTTCTTCTCCTGCCCGCAAACGCCCTACATGCCCAATGCCCCAAGCCGATGCGGCAACAAAAAGCCGCACACCCGAATGGGTATGCGGTAGATGCACGATGAGACTGCCGGGACCACCAACGGCATTCGACGCGTCAGCGACATGCGGTTTCCCCATAGGCATGGATTACCGGTACCCCCAGATGACCATGGACCGCGATGTGGAGCGTTGCACGTCCGTCCCGCTTGACGGCAATGCACGGGTGTCCTCGTGAATATCGCGCCGCCACATACGGGCACGTCGTGAACGCTTCACTTGCATGATGCCACCATCCGCGTCAGCTGCGAAGATACTGGAATCCTTCGGCTCACGCAACCGTTTGTTCTGTCGGCGCAATTGGCGGTTTTCCTCTTCAAGCTCCAGAATCCGCGCGACACCGGCCAGATTGACACCTTCATCCTGGCTGAGCCGCTGCGCCTGAACCAGCCGGTGGATGTCGCGCAGCGAGTACCGGCGGGCGCCGCCTTCCGTACGTTGCGGCGTGACCAGCCCCAGCCGATCGTACTGCCGGAGCGTCTGCGGGTGCATGTCCGCGAGCTGCGCGGTATGCCCGGCGGTGAACAGCGGCATGTCGATATCGAAACCCACATCGTCCGCGCCATCGAGGTCGGCACGACCTTCGACCAGCGCTATCGCACACATGTCGTACAGCGCGCGCACCTGTGGTGTCACCTGTGCCATGATTCCTCTCTTCATTACGAGTCGGTATGTGCCGCACGTATCGCCACGCATCGGCACATATCAATGTCAACGTCTCAGCGTCCTTCGGCGAGTTTGTCCACGAAATCGCCGGTCGCGGAGTCGAATTCCTTCGCCGCGCGTTTGACGCCCAGACCCGGCTTCGACGGCACCTGGATCTGTACGCGGGCGACCAAATCGCCGTCATGCCCGGGAACGCCATGTCCACTAATCCTGATTTCCGTGCCGCTCGAGGAGCCGGCAGGCACCTTGAACGTCACGTCATTGCCGTCAATATCCGTCGCGCTGATTTTGCCGCCGCACACCGCCTGGCCGACGCTGATCGGCAGGTCCATGACGATGTCGTGCCCACGCAGCGAGAACTTCGGATCCGCCTTGACATGGACGGTGAGGTACATGTCGCCCGGCTTGCCGCCGTACAGTCCCGGCTTGCCTTTGCCGGGGATACGAATCTTCTGTCCATCTTCGACACCCGCCGGCACATGGGTCTTGAACTGCTTGCCGTCCACGCGCAAGGAGACCGTGGCGCCTTTGACCGCTTGACGGAAGGTCAGGGTAATCTTCGACTTGCGGTCGGCACCCTGCTGCGGGCGAGGCGTCTCCTGGTATTCGCTGCGCGCCCCGCCGAACGGCGAACCTGCGCCGGCGCCTGCACCGCCGCCGAACATTGAGAAGATATCGTCCATATTCGGCTGGCCGCCCCCGGATGTCGAGAACCGGATGCGCGTGCCTCCGTTGCCGGAACCACCTCCGAACATTGACCCGAAGATGTCGGAGAATCCGGACGCGTCGAATCCGCCTTGCCCGGAGCCGCCGGCGAACCTCGCACCACCCATACCGAACTGCCTGATCGCGTCATACTTCTGACGCTGATCCTTGTTGCTCAGTACGTCGTACGCTTCGGAGATGTCCTTGAACTTCTCCTCCGCTTCCTTGGTCTTGTTCAGATCAGGATGATATTTGCGCGCCAGCTTGCGGTACGCCTTCGTGATATCGGCTTCGCTGGCGTCCTTGGAGACACCGAGGACTTTGTAGAAATCCTTGCTCAGCCATTCATTCTCAGCCATCTATGCCTCCAATCCCCATAGATTTGCGCGGTACGTGATTGCGTTTCCGCTCCTGTTGTTCCACACGTGTAGTGTTTACTTGTTTGATGCCGGGCCGCGCCAATCCGTTGAGCTGGATCGGCGCGGCCCGGCGAACGTATATCCGGCCGTCGGCCGCATCTGTCAGGAAGCGTATGGCGCCACCCGCGGGATGCGCGGCGACCGGCATGGCGGGAATATGGTTCCCGCCACTTCGGTCAGTTCTGAGGCATGGACACCACGACGCGGGCCGCCCTCACGACGCGATCGCCGATTCGGTACCCCGCCTCGACGACGGTGTCTACTGTCTCTTTCTTGGCTTCGGGATCCGGCTTCTGCAGAACCGCCTCATGCTTGGTCGGATCGAAATCCTCGCCTTTCTCGCCGAATTTCTCGACGCCGAATTTGGCGAAGGTCTTGTCGATCTTGGTGGCGACGGCCTTGAACGAATCGTCCATCTGCCCGTGTTCACGGATTCGGTCGATATCGTCCAACGCCGGCAGTAGCGAGGTGAGCACGTCCACAATGCCGTATTGGCGGCTTTGTTCGCGCTCCTTGTCCATGCGGTTGCGGTAGTTGATGAACTCCGCCCGCTCACGCTGCAACGCCTCCAAGTACTCGGCGGCTTCCTTCTTCGCCTGACCCAGAGGGGTCAGGGAGCCGTCCTTATCATGGTCGGCGTCACCGTCCTTGCCGTTGTCGGCAGCACCGGCGGAAGCATGCTGCGCGTTATCTTGCGCATGTTGCGCGGCTTGCTTCTTGCCGTCTTCATCTGCGGCAGACTTGGCGTCTGATGACGCTGCACTGCCCGCCTTGGCGGTGTCCGATGCCTGCTCGTGCGACTGATCGGCGGCGCTGCCGGCACCTGCGGACTGTCCGCCCGCGGATGCCGACGCATTCTGCTCATGCGACCCTCCGGCCTGGCCGGACGCGCCCTCGCCGCCGAGCGAGTCGACATCCGGCAGGTCCTTGAGGTAATCGTCCTTGTTGAAGTCGGACATTACTTGTTGTCCTTCTTGTCGTCGTCATCGTCCACGACTTCGGCGTCAACTACGTCGTCGTCGGAGGACGAAGCCGCACCGGAAGCCTGGCCTGCTGCACCAGCGGCACCAGCGGCACCTTCAGCGCCCTGCTGGGCGTACAGCGCCTGGCCAATCTTCTGCGCGGAGGTCATCAGCTCGCTCTGGGCGGTCTTGACCTTCTCGATGTCGTCGCCCTTCAGGGCTTCCTTGAGGGCGTTGACCTTCTCGGTGACTTCCTTGACCACATCGTCGGACAGCTTGGCCTTGTTGTCGTTGACGAGCTTCTCGGTGGAGTAGGCGAAGGATTCGGCCTGATTACGGGTCTCGGCCTCTTCCTTGCGCTTCTTGTCCTCGGCCTCGTGAGCCTGCGCTTCCTTGACCATGCGGTCGATCTCGTCCTTCGGCAGGGCGGAGCCGCCGGTGATGGTCATGGACTGCTCCTTGCCGGTGCCCTTGTCCTTGGCGGACACGTGCACGATGCCGTTGGCGTCGATATCGAAGGTGACCTCGATCTGCGGGACGCCACGCGGGGCCGGAGCGATGCCGGTCAGCTCGAAGGTGCCCAGCGGCTTGTTGTCGCGGGCGAATTCACGCTCGCCCTGATAGACCTGGATGAGCACGCTCGGCTGGTTGTCCTCGGCGGTCGAGAAGATCTCGGAACGCTTGGTCGGGATGGCGGTGTTGCGGTCGATGAGCTTGGTCATGATGCCGCCCTTGGTCTCGATGCCGAGGCTCAGCGGGGTCACATCGATGAGCAGCACGTCCTTGCGGTCGCCCTTGATGACGCCGGACTGCACGGCAGCGCCGACGGCGACAACCTCATCCGGGTTGACGGACTGGTTCGCTTCCTTGCCGCCGGTGAGTTCCTTGACGAGCTCCTTGACGGCCGGCATACGGGTGGAACCGCCGACGAGCACGACATGGTTGATGTCGCTCACGGAGATGCCCGCGTCAGACAGCACGTTGTTGAACGGCGTGCGGCAACGGTTAAGCAGGTCGGAGGTCATTTCCTCAAAGTGCGCACGGGTGAGCGTCTCGTCGAGGTGGACCGGGGTGCCGTCAGGCGTCATGGCCAGGTACTGCATGGAGATCTGCGTGCTGGTGGCGCTGGACAGTTCCTTCTTGGCCTGTTCGGCGGCTTCCTTGAGCCGCTGCAGTGCGATCTTGTCCTTGCTCAGGTCAACGCCGTACTTGTTCTTGACTTCGCCGACGAGCCAATCGATGATCTTCTGATCCCAATCGTCGCCGCCGAGGTGGTTGTCGCCGTTCGTGGCCTGCACCTGAATGGTGGAGAAGCCGTCGTCGTCCTTGCCGATTTCCAGCAGGGAGACATCGAAGGTGCCGCCGCCGAGGTCGAAGACCAGGATGCGTTCATCTTCCTTGCCCTTTTCGAGGCCGTAGGCCAGTGCCGCGGCGGTCGGCTCGTTGATAATACGCAGCACGTTGAGGCCTGCGATCTTGCCGGCGTCCTTGGTGGCCTGACGCTGGGCGTCGTTGAAGTACGCCGGGCAGGTGATGACAGCGTCGGTGACGGGCTCACCAAGCTTCTGTTCGGCGTCCCTCTTGAGCTTCATCAGGATCTGCGCGGAAATCTCCTGCGGGGTCCACTTCTTGCCGTCGATCTCGACCGTCCAGTCAGTGCCCATGTGGCGCTTGACGGAGCTGATAGTGCGATCGACATTGGTGACGGCCTGGCGCTTGGCGACTTCGCCGACCAGGATCTCACCGGACTTGCTGAAGGCGACCACCGACGGGGTGGTGCGAGCACCTTCCGCGTTCTCGATAACGGTGGGCTCACCGCCTTCCAGCGTTGCGATGCAGGAGTTTGTCGTACCCAAATCGATACCAACTGCGCGTCCCATATATTCTCCTTTATTGGTTGTTCTGTTGTCTACGTCTTCGCTCAATCGGCACCGCCCGGAGGCCGTGCCGTTGGATGCTTCCAAACTTGAGCCTACATCGCTCAACTTTGGATGGTCAACTTTTATTCCCACGTGTCACGATATTTTTTTCGGCTCCGCCGAAACGTCGAGATAAACGACGCAAACGCCGCCGACACGCCGAAACAGACACACCTCGGGGAGGCCTCCGTTCCGCCGCCACGACAGACAGCAAACGCCGGCCGCCCGCCACCGCAAGGGCGAGGGCGAGGGCGACCATGACCGTACCGAGGATGCGGGTACCGGTCGTACCGAGGGCAACCCACCAGGGCGCCGCCCAGGCCGGCCTGCTTCGCGTTGTCAGCGGCCTTGTCACCGGTCTTCGGCGCGATCACGACGTTGCTCGCGCCGTTGCCGGTGAGGCCGAACTCGGTCGCGATCTTCGTGCCCGACTGCTTGCCAGTGGCGGTCAGCGTGTAAGTCGAGGCGCTCGGGTCGAAGCCCTTGACACCGTTGAAATCGATGGTCGTGGTTGTGCCGGTGTCGACTCGCACGCCGGAGACCGGAGTGTCGTCGTTCGAAGCGGCGAGCACGGTGCCGGTTTCCGTGTCCTGCAGCTGATAGCCGAGCACCGCGTCACCGTCGAAGCCGGTGACCTGCGCCACGCCGTCCTTGACGGACACCTTGGCGCCCGAGGACAGCGCGTTGATTTCCTCGGTCGAGCTGGCCAACCCGAGCGTCTTGGCGCTGGTGGCGTCGGCCTGACCGATCTTGTCGATACCCTCGAGCGTGCCGCCGGGGCCATACAGATAGTCACGGGCAACGGTGATTTCGGAGTCGCCCATGCCATCGCCGATGAACAGGATTACGTTCTTCGCCTTGCCGGCCGCCGGCGTATTGGCGATGCGCTGCGCACCACCGTGGCTGCTCAGCGTCGCAAGGCTCGGGGTGCCCGCCGCGAGCGCGCCGGGGGCCAGGGCCACGCAGACGGCGCCGGCCATCAGGGCCGAGACACCCGCCATGATCTTTGATCGAATTGGTTGCTTCACTTCTATTCCTTTCCTCGACGGAAACCGGCAGGCTCCTGTTCGTTCGCCTACGAACCATGTGGTTGTCGATCCGGTTTTCGTTCCGGTTGCACGCTATGACGGCAAAGCATCGGGCAACGTTCGCACAGTCGAAGGGCATCCCAACCCTTGGTGAATTCTCAGAGAATTCGTGCTTTCTCGCGATTTTTGAAAGATGGTGACGCAACCATCGGCGCCGAAAGCTGACAACGTTTGCAAATATTATGAAACAGCAGTACAATAGCGAGACGGAATCAGCGTTGAATCTTGATGGCACGAGCATGAAGCAAAGGGGCAGGAATGGCAAAAGCTGGCATTCGAGATGTCGCCAAAGTGGCGGGAGTATCCATCTCAACGGTTTCGCGCGCCTTCACGCGCCCAGAGCTGGTATCGGAGAAAACCCGACGGAAAGTGCTCAGTGCCGCGGACAAGCTGGACTTCAACATCTCCCGCTCCGCCACCGCTCTGAAAACCGGTCAGGCATACCGTGTCGCGCTCCTGATGAACGAGGAGATCACCAGCTGGTTCAACACCGAAGTCTTCGCCGGAATCAACGACATCCTTCACGATGCCGGATATGACATCTCCCTGTTTCAGCACATCGACACAGCCGAGAACCGCAAGGAGTTCTTCACCACTCTGCCGGTCCGGCGCAACGTCGACGCCGTATTCGTCAACTCGTTCTCCATCGACCCTTACGAGGTCGAACAGCTCAAACGCATCCACGTCCCGATCATCGGCATCAACACGCCGTCCACCTCGAATTTCGACGCCTCCGTCAGCATCAATGACGAAGAGGGCATGTTCATGGCTGCCCAGCATCTGATCAATCTCGGGCACCGTCACATCGTGTACACGTGCTCGGAATCTGCCGAAGGCATCACATCAAGCATCGACGACCGCGGGCGCGGATTCATACGCGCGTGCAAGGCCGCCGAACACAATCACGACTTGCAATGGCAGGTATTGTCCGTCCCCCGCGGCCGTGAGTTCGCCGATTCCGCGCTCACGGCGCTGCTTGCGCTCGACGAATTCCCGGACGCCATCTGCTGCCAGATGGACATGATGGCCATTCCGCTGGTGCTCAAGCTCGAGCATTACGGCCACTTCACGCCGAAGGACTACTCAATCATCGGTTTCGATGACAGCCCGTACGCCGACACGATCAATCTGACCACCATGCGGCAAAATCCGCGCGATATGGGACGGAACGCCGCCATGAAGGCGCTCAAGCTCATCGCCGACGAACCGTTGGACAACCCGCACGAGACGATACAGCCCCAGTTGGTGCTGCGCGGGGCGGACGCCGTGTTCAAGAAGTAACGGCAGCGCAGCTCGGCGGTTCACACCACCGGCAGCGCGCACAGCAGCAGCGTCACCGGGTACAACGCGTAGAACACCCACTTCGTCCACGGATGGCTGTATCCCAGTTCGTCGCGCCGCGTGTGCAGCATCGCCACGCCGACCGCCGGCATGATGAAGAACACCGCCCCGAGCACACCTGCGGTCATCATCATCGTGTTCTCGTGCGCGTCCAACGCGTAAAACACCAACGCCATGCCGATGAGCAGCACACCCATATTGAACATGCCTTGGCGCAGACCGACATGCAGGAGCAGCGCCCAAGCGAGCCCTGCGGCGGCAACCAGCACAATGGCAGCCCATTTCGCCGCACCTTGTAGGTTCTCGCGCACCCAGTCGACCGCCGCGATCACGATCAGCGCAATCACCAGCGCGAACACCGGGTTCTGCGAGTTCATATCCCAGACTTTGCCAGATGTCGCCATATCGTATGGAACTTCGGAGATGATGGCGAGTGCCAGCAGACGTATCCCGTATTGCACGACGCTATGCGTGTGGCGATACCCTTGCACCAGCAGCCACGCGTACAGGGGCACGGCGGTCCAAGAGACCACTTCGCAGATGACCAGAACCGTCATCGCGACCATGTCGTCGGATCCGGGCTGATACCCGAGCATGGACGGCAGGATGGTCGTGCCGATGGTGGCAAGAAGCACAAACAGCCACCCGACGGTTTTCACGCGGAATGTCGTCATTCCCCGCCGGCGGTTACGCCCTCCGCGCGCCGCCTGATTGTCCGCGTATTCCTCCGTCACGGTGTCTTCCATATCCGGTTTGCACCACCTATCCGTCAGTCGTGTCCATGACTCCGGCGGCGTGGCCTGAATGCCGCGGCCGCCGGCAACTGGGGGACATTATCCCATACAGTACTGGAGGCCGTCTGCAAATGCGGTGTTTTCACTCGCCAAGCACAAAAGCGGTCAGCGCACCGTAATCGGCGCCGTTGAGGGAAAGCACCGCCTGTTCGCAGATTTCAGGATCGTCCTGCCGCGAAATCGCGGTGTGCAAGTAGACCCCGTCGATGCCTACAGAGGCGGCACCCTGGATGTCACACCGCTCCTCGTTGCCGACCATCAGCGCACGATCAGGCGTCGTGTACTCGTATTCCAACGCGCGCAGGAAGAACTTCGGCGATGGCTTGCGCATGCCTTCCTCACTGGAGATGACAATGCGGTCGAGGGCCTTGTTCAGTCCGGTCACCTCGATTTCAGGACGCGTATAGCAAGCTTGCGCGTTGCTGGCGAGCACGGTGCGGATGCCGGCTTCGCGCAGTTTGCCGAGCATCTCGAGGGCGCCGGGGTACAGGCCGAACTTGCTGGTGCTGGCCTTGCGGAACACCCACGCGGCCTTCGCAGCGAGCTGCGGCGAAGCCATTGAACCGCCGGCCGCATACAAGCGCTGGAAGACCGGTAACACGTCAGGCTCCACCCAATCGGGGTGTTCCGCGCCCTTGCGCGCTTCCTGTACATTGACCGCATTGAGCTGGTCGAAACTCGCTTTCAAATGGGCTGCGTCATCGTAATGGGCGCCCGTGGCATCGAGGAACTCCCACAACTCCTGCCACGGCTTCGCCGCCTGTTCGTCCGTGTGGATGTCAATCAATGTCCCGTACAGGTCGAATAGCACCACCTCGTATCGCATAGTCACGCTCCTCGCTCCTCCAAATCATGTGCTTTGCAGTACCCACCAGATGACGGACGTCGTGACGGCCCGCTTCAATTCAACCGGTTTTCCTGCCATTGTACGCAGAACAATGATGTCATGACGCGCATATGGGCGGTTTTGTGGAATGACGGCGGGCGGATGCATGTTAGGTCTGAACGGCACCATGCACCAGACCACGCTGGAACACTGGCCGAACCGTGTGGCATACCGCCGGGACCTGCGCATCCGCCCGCAATCGGACGATCAAACGACCAAACGGCCAATAACGGCCGAACGGTCGCAAACAGCCAGGCAACCGTCACACGTGTACAATCACGAAACTCTGCGGTCCCAAGGTCACTTCGCTGCCGCGCGCCTGCGCATTGCCCAGACACAGCAGAACGGTCGGGTCATTGGCCTTGTCGCCTTGCGCGGGGACGGTGATTGTTTCGGTATTCAGCCCCGGGTTCATCGCGACGACGAGACGCTCCGAACCGTCTTCCGCCACCCGCGAATAGGCGAAGGACCGCCCCTGCTCGGGTTGGGCGAGCACGACGAGCGGCGCCTTGGCCCGCAGCGCGCGATGGTCGGCACGCAACGACAGCAGAGCGCGCACCCATGCGAGCATGGAATCGGTCTCCCGCTCCTGTTCGGCCACGTTCGGCGCATCCTCAGCCGGGTCGACCGGCAGGTAGAGCAAATCCGAGTCCGCGCTGGAGAATCCCATGTTCTTCGACCTGTCCCACTGCATGGGCGTGCGGCTGCCGGTGCGCGCGTACCCGCCTTCCTTGGTCGGCAGATCGCGGTAGCGCATGCCGATTTCGTCGCCGTAATAGATGAACGGCACGCCCGGCATGGTCAGGAACATACCGAACGCCACCTGCTGCTCACGTTTGGTCAGACGCGGCGCGAGACGCGGCGTGTCGTGATTGCAGGTGATGAAGCAGAAATACCCTTTGCCGCGGATCGCCTGATACTGCGGGATGTACTGGCTGAGGAACTCCTGCACACTTCCGCCGCCCTTGGCACTGAAATAGCTGTGGTCGTCCGCGGTG
The DNA here is from genome assembly GCF_000426425.1 of Bifidobacterium thermacidophilum subsp. thermacidophilum DSM 15837. Classification (NCBI taxonomy): domain Bacteria; kingdom Bacillati; phylum Actinomycetota; class Actinomycetes; order Bifidobacteriales; family Bifidobacteriaceae; genus Bifidobacterium; species Bifidobacterium thermacidophilum. The sequence continues at coordinate 22,008 of NZ_AUFI01000012.1, read as the reverse complement.
TCGAGCGCATTGTCCGTGTTCCGCGCGAGCAGGTTGTAGCCGTTCGGATTGCCGCCGAAACGCCAGTCGAGGTAGAAGTCCATATCGAAACCGGCTTCCAGGGCCTGTTCGGGCACGCCCCACTCGGAGACGAAAGCCGCCTGTGGGAATTCGGATTTGATGGTGCCGAGCATCTCCTGCCATGCCTTGATAGTCTCCGGCTTGTCCTCACCGTCGTTTTTGACCAGCGAGTTCGCCATATCGACGCGGAATCCGTCGCAGCCGCGCCCAAGCCAGAAGCGCATGACGTCCACCATCGCGTCCCTCGTAGCCTTCGCCGCGGCCGAATCGGTGGAGGACTGCCACCGCCGGTCACGCTTCGCAAAGCCGTAGTTCAGTGCAGGCTGGCATTTGAAGAAGTTCAGGATATATGTGGCGTTGCGTTCGCTTTCCCCGCCGATGAACGGCATCGAGTAACCTTCGAACGCGCTGTCGGTCCAGATGTAGCGGTCGGAGTACTCGTTGCGTTCGGCGCGCTGGCTTTCTTTGAACCACGGATGTTCCTCGCTGGTGTGCCCGGGCACAAGGTCGAGCAGCACGTGGATGCCGCGCGCATGCGCCTGGCGGAACAGCTCGACCAGATCGTCGTTGGTACCGTAACGCGGGGCTACCTTGCGGTAGTCACGCACGTCATACCCGGCGTCCTTGAAAGGCGAGTCGTAGCAGGGGTTGATCCATAACGCGTTGCACCCCAGCGAGGCGATGTAGTCGAGCTTGCCGGTGATGCCGGGAATGTCGCCGATGCCGTCGCCGTTCGTGTCGCAGAAACTCTGCGGGTAGATTTCGTAGAACGCGGCCGTATCCAGCCATGCCGGCCGCGTGAATGTTGTCGTCATGTCGTTCCCTTCTGTCTGGCTTCCGCCGTCCGGCCTGTCTGCCTTGCCGGCACAAGGGCGGATGCCGCGTATGCGACGCTGCGCACGCTTGGGGATGCGCCTTACCAGCACGCACCCGTCTGTGTCTGTTGCACCACTTTGTTCAGTAGTTCAGCAAACGCTAGCACACGAGATGCACTTCGACACTCGCAGACGGTGCAGACATCTCGGAAGGAGTCAAAAACCGCATAATATCAACCCGTAACCGTTGTACCAAAATCATTTCGCCAGGCCCCCACCGCAAAAAGACACGCGAAACCGTGAAATTTGCATCGTTTCTGCGAACGTATGCAAATCCATGTATACTGTGTTGTGGTTCGGAGGTACGCAACAATCCGCCCACTTCGGTGAGCGGGCGTGCATCCGGTCAGATAGCCTGAAGGGGCAGAAGGCCGGGTGCGGACCGCTGCACCGAAAACACACTCGCTCCGCGAAAGCGGGGCGGAATTTTAGGAGGTCAAGGATGACATACATGAAGAAGATTCTGGGCGTCACCGCCGCTGTGGCGATGCTGCTCGGAGCGAGCGCCTGCGGTTCCAGCAACAATGGCGGCACTGCAGCGAAGAGCACCCAGGCAATCAAGCTGACCGTGTGGGGCCCGTCCGAGGATCAGGCGAAGTCCAGCTCCTGGCTGCCCACCATGGAAAAGCAGTTCGAGAAGGCTCACCCGGAGTACAAGATCACGTGGAAGAACGCAGTGGTCTCCGAAGGTGACGCAGGCACGACCGTCAAGCAGGATCCGTCCGCTGCGGCCGATGTCTACATGTTCGCGAACGACCAGCTCGGCACCCTGCTCGGCGCCCAGGCCATCGGCGAGGTTTCCGATGACGCCAAGGCCCAGATCAAGAAGCAGGACGACGACGCCATCATCAAGTCCGTCACCGGCACCGATGGCAAGATCTACGGCGTTCCGTTCACCGGCAACACCTACTTCATGTACTATAACAAGTCCAAGTTCTCGTCTGACGACATCAAGTCCCTCGACACCATGCTCCAGAAGGGCAAGGTTTCCTTCAACCTTGGTAACTCCTGGTACCTGCCGGCCTTCTACACCGGCGCGGGCATGACCCTGTTCGGCAAGGACGGTTCCAACGCGAAGGACGGCATCAAGATGGATTCCGCCGCTGCGACCGACGTCACCAAGTACCTCGTTGACCTGGTCAAGAACCCGAACTTCGTCGTGGACAACGACGAGGGCGCCGGCCTCGCCGCCATGCAGAACGGCACCGTGGACGCCATCTTCTCCGGCACCTGGTCCGCCGCTGACGTGAAGAAGGCCCTCGGCGACAACTACGCCGCAGCCCAGCTGCCTTCCTTCACCACCTCCGCTGGCGAAACCTACCAGATGAAGGCGTTCTACGGCTCCAAGGCAGTCGCTTTCAACCCGAACTCGAAGTATCCGCAGGCTGCTGCTGAGTTCGCCACCTACCTCGGCTCCACCGAGGCTCAGAAGGCCCACTACACCATGCGTCAGATCGTCCCGACCGACAAGTCCCTGGCTTCGACCTACAAGAACGATCCGGCTGCCGTGGCTCAGAACGACACCATCGCGAACACCTCGATCCTGCAGCCGACCATCGCCGCGATGGGCAACTTCTGGGATCCGTGCAAGACCTTCGGCACCGCCATCGTCAACGGCGATGTGAACGCTGGCAACGCTCAGGCGAAGGCTCAGGCTTGGCTCGACGGCTACAAGAACATCGCTTCCACCAGCAGCAGCTCCAAGTGAGCAGGCTCGCGTAAGCGAATAATGTAACAGTGTCTGCAAGACGCCCCGCCCCCGGCTTTGCGGGGCGGGGCGTCTTGCATAGTACCCATCAAACAATCGAAAGGTCGTCCGCATGACAACTGCGACAGCCGCGGCGGGACGCAGAGTGCGCAAGCGTAAGCGCAGCAACTCTGATGGTCTTCAGCCGTCACCATACAGATTCTCCGTGGCGTGGAAGAACGGGGATGTCCTGACACGCCTCTCACTCTTCATCTTCGGCCTCGGCGATCTCGCCCGCAAGCAAATCGTCAAGGGTCTGGCGTTCTTGGCCAGTGAAGTGCTCATCATCTTGTACCTGATCGACAAAGGCGGCACCTATCTGGGCAAGCTCACGACACTGGGCACCGCCAAGCAGACCAAGGTCAAGGTCAACGGCTTCTGGGTCTACCAGGCCGGCGACAACTCGGTCATCATCCTGCTGTACGGCGTCATGAGCGTGTTCGTGCTGCTTCTGCTCATCCTGCTTGCCTCCCTGTCCCTGCGCAGCGCGTACAAGGCGCAGGTCGCCATCAAGAACGGCGAGCGTCCGAACACCATCGGCCAGGACCTGCGTTCCTTGTTCGACCAGAACGCGCACGTCGGCCTGATGTTCCTGCCGACCCTGGGCATCGTGGTCTTCACCATCCTGCCGCTGGTGTTCATGATCTCCATGGCATTCACCAGCTACGACCAGAACCACACGGTCCTGTTCTCCTGGGTAGGCCTGAAGAACTTCGGCACCGTGCTCGGCAACAGCGGCGGCGACGTGAACGCCAAGCTGTTCTTCTCGGTGCTCGCATGGACGCTGATCTGGGCGTTCTTCGCCACCTTCCTGAACTTCTTCCTCGGTATGTTCATGGCCATGATCATCGAGCGCAAGACCATCAAGGGCAAGGCCTTCTGGCGCGCATGCTTCTCGATGTCCATCGCAGTGCCGCAGTTCGTATCCCTGCTGGTTATGCACACCATGCTCCAGCGTGACGGCGCGATTAACCGCTTGCTGGAAAGCTGGGGTTGGATCAGCGGCCCGCTGCCGTGGCTGTCGAACGCCACATGGGCCCGCGTCACGGTTATCGTGATCAACCTGTGGATTGGTATTCCGTACACCATCATGCAGATCACCGGTATTCTCCAGAACGTGCCGACCGAACTGTACGAGGCGGCTGAAATCGATGGCGCCAACTGGTGGCAGCGGTTCCGCAACGTGACCATGCCGTACATCTTCTTCGTGCTCACACCGTACCTGATCACCACCTTCACGGGCAACGTGAACAACTTCAACGTGATCTACCTGCTCACAGGCGGCGAACCGACCCCGGTCGGCGCGTCCGCAGGCAAGACCGATCTGTTGATCACCTGGCTGTACAAGCTGACGGTCGACAAGAACAACTACAACCTGGGTGCGGTCATCGGCATCATGACGTTCATCGTCCTTGCCGTGGTCTCGCTGCTGACCTACCGCAGCTCCGGTTCGTACAAGAATGAGGAGGGCTTCCGGTGAGTAATCCAACTTCTGACACCACAGTCGCCAAGAAGGCCAAGGACAATTCGTACAAACGCCGTATCGCCGGCGATGTCGTCGCCTACATCTTCCTGACCGTCATGGCCGTCATCTGGCTCATGCCGATCGTGTGGGTGTTCCTCGAAAGCTTCAACAAGAACACACAGCCGTACCAGAGCACGTTCTTCCCGACGAAGTACACGTTCCACAACTACGTGCAGCTGTTCACGGAGACCGACGTGATGAACTTCCCGCGCATGTTCCTCAACACGCTGGTCATCGCCATCTTCGTGTGCATCATCTCGCTGTTCTTCGTGCTGTCCGTGTCCTTCTGCATGTCCCGTCTGCGCTTCCGCGGACGTAAGACCTTCATGAACATCGCCCTCATTCTGGGCATGTTCCCGTCCATCATGGCCGTCATCGCCATCTACTTCATCCTGAAGGCCTTCGGCCTGACGGAAGGCGGATTCGTGATCATCGCCCTGATCCTCGTCTACTCGGCGGGTTCAGGCGCAGGCTTCTACGTCATGAAGGGCTACATGGACACCATCCCGATGTCGCTTGACGAGGCCGCCTACCTGGACGGCTGCACCAAGTGGCAGGTGTTCACCAAAATCATCATCCCGATCTGCAAGCCCATGATCGTGTACCAGGCGATTATCGGCTTCCTGACCCCGTGGCTCGACTTCGTCATGGCGAAGGCAATCGCCCGTACCCAGGACAACTTCACTGTCGCCCTGGGTCTGTGGCAGATGCTGCAGAAAGAATACATCAGTCAGTGGTACGCCCGCTTCGCCGCCGGCGCAGTGTGCGTCTCCATTCCGATTGCGATTCTGTTCATCGTCATGCAGCGCTTCTACCAGGAGTCCATGTCGGGCGCAGTCAAGGGCTGATTCCCGGCAATACCAATCAAGGGGGCGGATCCGGGGCATTTAGGCTCCGGGCCGCCCCCTTTCGTATGCGGCCAACAGCCGCGCATCACACACACCATTCAATCTTGACCGGGAATACCCCTTTCTGGGGCAGATACCCGGTATTACAAGGGGAACTCATGTCTTTTGCCGAAGCATCGTGGCCTGATTACGCAGGCCCGCTCGGGTCCCAGCTTCTTGACCACGGCACGGTCTTCACCGTGTGGTCGCCTTCCGCGGCGGCCGTCACATTGCGATTGTTCGATACCAGCGACCCGAAGGACAACCCGTCGGCGACCATCGCGCTGGAACGTGCCCAGGATGGGGCTTGGCAGCATCGCAGCGCCGAGCGGCTCGCCGGGACCTACTACGACTATATGCTGACCTTCCCGGCATCCGCGGTCAGCAACGTGCCCAGCGACGCCATCATCAACGCCGCTGAAGGCACGGTCACCATCCGCACCGCCGACCCGTGGGCCAAGGCGAGCGGTGTCAACGGCGAGCACAGCATGGTTGTCAATCTCTCTTCGACCAATCCCGACGGTTGGCTGTCCGACCGCTCCCCCGACATTCCCGCTTCCCAAACCGTGATCTGGGAGACGCATGTCGGCGATTTCAGCAACGACCCGCACGGCGGATTCCCCGAGGGGCATCGCGGCAAGTTTCTCGCGTTCACCGATGCGCATACGACCTTGGACAACCAGCCCGGAGGATTTCCCACCGGCATCGCGTATCTGAAGCGTCTGGGTGTCACCCACGTGCAAATCATGCCGTTCTACGACTACGGGTCGGTCGATGAGGCGACCGGCAGCCCCTACAACTGGGGGTACGACCCGGTCGCTTACGATGTGCCGGAAGGCTCGTATAGCACCGACCCGTATGACGGGGCGGTCCGCATCCGCGAGTGCAAGGCGATGATTGCAGCGCTGCACCGGGCGGGCATCCGTGTGATCATGGATGTCGTTTACAACCACATGTACGAGAACGACAACGAATTCGAGCGTATGGCCCCCGGTTATTTCTGCCGTCGTGACGATGCCGGCGGGTTCGCCAACGGTTCGGGCTGCGGCAACGACATGGCCAGCGAACGGCCGATGTTCAGCCGATTCATCGTGGACTCGCTCGTTTATTGGGCACGCGAATACCATGTGGACGGATTCCGCTTCGATCTGATGGGCCTGCTGGACACGCAGACCTTGAATCGTGCGCGCAAGGAGCTGGACAAACTGCCGGGCGGCGAATCCATCCTCATGTACGGTGAACCGTGGTCCGCCGACAAGACGAACGCCGAACCGTCGTTCACACTCGCGGACAAACAGGGACGCAAGCTGCTGGACGCGCGAATCGGCTGGTTCTGCGACGAGAGCCGTGACTCCATCAAAGGCAATGTCATGCTCGAACGCAAGCCCGGGTATGTCAACGGGAAACCATCTGAATTCGCTGAACTGGTCCGTCACGCGCTCAACGGCTGGCGCGGCACCGAGGCTCAAGGCAAGCAGGTCGGGCAAACCATCCAGTATGTGTCGGCGCATGACGATCTGACGCTGTGGGACAAACTCTGCCTGACCATGCGCGACGACCCCGCACACGCCGATTATGACGCGACCGGTGATGTGCAGGATATCCTCGCGGCCAACGCGATCGCCGCCGGGCTTGTGCTCACGTCCGCCGGATTGCCGTTCATGCTCTCCGGCGAGGAGTTCACCCGCACAAAGTATGGTTGCGACAATTCCTTCGACCGCAGCGCCGAGCTCAATTGGCTGGATTGGGGCAGGGCGTCCCGCCTGTCGTCGTTGATCGAATGGTACCGCACCTTGATCGGCGTGAGGAAAACCCATCCTGCCTTCTACGACGGGCAGCGCATCGCTTTGGATTGCCCCGAGGATGTGGTTGCCGCACGCGTCGGCGACAGTCTCGCGGTGTGCGCGAACCCGACTACGGATACTGTGACGATTCGTCTGCCTGAGGATGTGCCCTCATCGGGGAAGCATTGGGGTATCCTCGCCGATTCGACGGATGTGGCCGCGCTGTCCGCGGATTTAGGCGCGCGCATTGCCAACGGCGTTGAGCTGTCGGTGCCTGCCCGCACCTTCGTGGTATGCGAGTACGCCGATAGCGGTGTTCTCCAGTAGCGCCATTTTCCGGTAGCGCCTCCAGCGCAGGGCAGCTTCTCAGCCCCGTGTCCGGCGTGTCGTGAGCATGGCGACACGCCGGACACGGGGCTGTTCTCATCGTGGAATGCAAACGATAGTAGGTTTTCACCTTCAAACATGCGGGAATCGCAGGAAGTGACCCGCCATTCATCAAGCAATTCAACGCTCCGCGCGCATTGCAAACGATTTCAATACGCGCTAGAATATCAATATCCAGATTCGGCGGCTGTCCCAATGACGGTCAAAGCCGCCGGCAGGAACCTGTCATCGCATACTCGAGAGGAGCGAAGGAGCGCATTATGTCCGATCAGACGGTATCGTCGCCATCCAGCCAAGACGCCCGGCGGGAAGAAAGCCTGGAACGTCTCGCGCGGCCATTAATCAGGCTTGCCAAAGCAAGCGGAATTTCCACCTCGTATATCGACCAGCTCGGCACATACGTTGAGATCAGGGATGAAGTGCTGGTGAGCGTGCTTGCCGCACTCGGTGTCGACGCTTCCAGCGACGACGCCATCGAAGCGTCGCTGGAAGCCTCCCACCGCGCCTCCTGCGACCAGCTGGCGCCGCCGACGGTTGTGGTGTTCTCAGGCGCCGCGACCCGCGTGCCGGTCCATGCGGCCACGGCGGCCCCCGAACTGTCGCTCACCCTCGAAAACGGCGAAGCCTATGACGGCGATCTCAACGCTCTGCTCATCAAGGATGCCGACGCAGATCCCGCGATTCCCCACGCGTTCACGCTGACCATGCCGGACGATCTGCCGACCGGCTACCATACCCTCCATGTGACGGACGGCGACCGGTCCGCCGATGCCACCGTTCTATCCGCCCCGGCGCGAATCCCCGTTCCCGAGCCGGTCGCGCAACACCACCGTTGGGGCTGGATGACCCAGATGTACTCCGTGCGGTCCAAGGAATCATGGGGTGTCGGCGACTACGGTGACCTGCGCGAACTGCTGCACGACGCTGGCAAGCAGGGCGCCGATTTCATGCTGATCAACCCGATTCACGCGGGCACCCCAATCCCGCCGATCGAACCATCTCCGTATCTGCCAGAATCGCGCCGATTCCTCAATGTCACGTACATCCGCCCCCAGCAGATCGAAGAGTACGCCGAGCTGAACGCCGAGGATCGCGCACAGGTCGATACTCTGCACGACAGCGTCAAAGCCGCCAACGACAATCCGGATCCATTGGATCTCAACGCGTCCTGGGCCGCCAAACGCAAGGCGCTGTGGGTGATCTACAAACACGGTCGTTCCACGGAACGTCAGGCGGCATTCGAGGCTTTCGTCAAAGCCGCCGGCCCGGACCTCGACGCATTCGCCGCATGGTGCGTGGCGTTCGAAGTGTGGGGAGCGCCTTGGGAAGAGGACAAGAACCCCTGGTTCTCGACACTGAACCGTGATTCGCCTGAAGTGGCCGCGCTCGTTCGCGAGCACCAGGACCTGTTCGACTTCCAGCGTTGGCTGCAGTGGATTGCCGACGAGCAGGTCGCACAGGCGCAGGCTGCCGCGAAAGATGCCGGCATGGCGCTCGGCCTCATGCAGGATATGGCGGTCGGCGTGCACGCGTACGGCGTGGACGTGTGGTGGAATCCAGAACGATTCGCGGTCGGCAGCGTCACCGTCGGCTGCCCGCCGGACTTCTACAACCAGCAAGGCCAGGATTGGGGCCAGCCGCCGTTCAATCCGCGATATCTGGAGCGCACCGGCTATCGTGTCTACCGCGAGATGGTGCATAATGTGTTCGCCCATGCGGGTGCGGTGCGTATCGACCATGTCCTCGGCCTGTTCCGCCTGTGGTGGATTCCGAAGGGTGAAGGCGCCAAGGGCGGAGCGTATGTCACGTACAATTACCGCGCGATGCTCGCCGTATTGTCGATTGAGGCGAGCCGAGCAGGCGGCATGGTCATCGGAGAGGATCTTGGAACGGTTCCCGCCTACGTGTCCCAAGTGCTTGCCGACCATGGCGTGCTCGGCACGGTGGTGGAATGGTTCGCCCGTGTCAACAACTCCCCGACCGCCGGCGACCCGTACGCCGACCCGTCCACGTACCGCAAGTACGCGCTGGCTTCCGTCACTACGCACGATTTGCCGCCAACTGCCGGGTATCTCGAGTTCGAGCATGTCAAGTTGCGCGAAGAGTTGCACCTGCTGAGCGAACCTGTGGAGGAGTTCCAAAAGGCAGCAAGCGCCGAACGCGATGCGATGCTCAAGCTGCTGGTCGACGGTGGCTGGCTGGATGCCGACGCCGCACAGGATGTTTCCGCCCATGAGCAGGAAATCGTCGAGGCGATGCACCGAATGCTGCTCAACGCCCCGTCTCTGCTGCTACAAGCAGCGTTGGTCGATGGCACCGGTGAACACCACACCCAGAATCAGCCGGGTACCAGCACGGAATACTGCAACTGGCGCGTGCCGCTGCATGATGCCGATGGCAATCTGGTCCATACGGATGAGGTGTTCAAGAATCCACGCGTGCTGTCGCTGGCTGCCGTGATGCGCGGCGAGTGATGGCGTAATCCGCGGCCGGTTGCGGGTCGTGAATCGCGCATCCGTGAATCGCGGGTCGCAGGTCGCGGATGCGCTCGAGAATCCGTTCCAGCGCGGATTGATTACGCTCAGGGCTGCCTGTCTTCTTCCTCCTTGAAGACAGGCGGCCCTGTTTGCGTATGTTGCGGATGCTGCGGATGTCCGGGATGTATAAGGGCGTCCGGGATGCGCCGATGTCATGCCTGTGTTCAGGCGTGTTGTTCCGACTTAACGTCTACAGCATGATTATCAGTTTCCGCGGTGTCGTCGGGCTGATCAGTTCCGCCGTTGAGCCAGTTCGCATCATCATGGGCTGTTGCGGATTGGCGGGTATACGGCGCGAACACGCGTTCAAGAAGCGGGATGTGCAGCATCACGCACGTGCCATACCCCATGAGCAGCAAGAGGAACAGGCCCTGCGGCATGTACCGCCAGCATGCGGCGATCAGCGCCAGATAGACCGCATCGATGGCCACCATGCCCAGCGTCGCGACAACGTGGGATACACCGAATACATACGCGTTACCGAGCGTGCGGCCGAAGCTGTTCTCGAATCGTGCCTGCAATGCCCATACCCATTCGAATCCGATAATCCAGACGATGGTGAACGCGAATTTCGGTATCAGCAGCGGGGTGATCTGCAAGAAAATCCAAGCTGCACCAATGCCGGCCGCAACAGGGCCGAAAATCAGCCACATCAGCGTCGATTTCGCGAAATTCTGACGGAATGCACGGAAATAGTTCGATGTGACGTGCCCCTCGCCGATGATGGCGCGACGAGCGGCATCATGCCCGGATGTGAGCGCGGCGCCGATGGTGATGACCGGAATGCTGGTGACAAGCATCAGGATGTTGATCCAGATGGCGTCGACGAGGTTGCTCAGCCCACGCATGAATGGGGAATCCGGGGACAGAAAATGCATGAAGACTCCTTGATGTCGCTGGTTCTCACTCATCCTAGCAACCGCTATCAGCAATCGTTGTCATATGATGCGCCCGTTGGCCCAAGGCTGACACCATCGCATGAGCGATTCCCGCACGCATCGTCAGCCACACCCCCTTTCACAAACTGTCTACGCAAACACCCGCCCCAGCGTAACTAGTTTGGGAGAGACCGGTGTCGTGTGAGCGAATCCTCACACGACACCGCAAAACACCGCAAACACGCTGAAGGCGGGCCAGTCGAAACCGGTCCGCCTTCATTGTTAGGAGTTCAGAGGAAGAATTTCAGCCCTTGACTGCGCCAGCAATCACACCCTTCACGATGTACTTCTGGCAGATCAAGTAGAAGATGATGATCGGCAGGATGGCCAACACCAAGCAGCCCATCATCGCGCCCATATCGACTGAACCATATCCGCCCTTGAGGTACTGCACGGCAATCGACATGGTCTTGTACTTGTTGAGGTCGAGGGTCAGGTACGGAAGCAGGTAGTCGTTCCAGATCCACATGGTCTCAAGGATGGCCACGGAGATGATGGACGGCCGCATGATCGGCACCACGATGTTGAAGAAGATGCGCGGCACGGATGCACCGTCGAGCATTGCAGACTCCTCAAGCTCCTGCGGGATGCCCTTGACCACGCCGGTGAAGATGAACACCGCCAGGCCTGCGCCGAAGCCCAGGTATACGACCCACAGACCCCACGGGGTGTTGAGGCTCAGCATATCGGCGAGCTTCGAGAGGGTGAACATCACCATCTGGAACGGCACGATCATGTTGAACAGGAACAGCGTATACAGCAGACGCGCAGCCCAATTGTCCACACGGACAATCCACCATGCGCACATGGAGCAGCACAGCAGAATCAGCGCGACGGCGCCGACCGTGATGAACACGGTCCAGCCGAAGCTGCCGATGAGGTTTGTGCGCTCGATGCCGGTGGTGTAGTTCTCCCATCCCGCGAAGGACTCCTTGTTGGGCAGGGAGAACGCGTTCTTGGAGATGTACACCTTCTTCTTGAAGGAGTTGATGAACACCAGGACGATCGGGTAGATCCACACCAGGCTGAGGATGCTGAAGAAAATCGTCCAAGCCCATGGGTGATGGACGCGCTCCGAGGCGTCGATTTCCTTTTCGTCGTTCATGCCTCAACCTCCTTGCTGGAAGTCAGACGGTTCTGGATCAGGGCCACAACCGCCACGATGATGAAGAACACAACAGCCTTCGCCTGGCCGACGCCTTCGAAGCCGATGCGGCCGTAGAAGGTGCGGTAGATGTTGAGCGCCACGAGTTCAGAGGCGTTGGACGGGCCGCCGTTGGTGAGCGCGAGGTTCTGATCGTACATCTTGAAGCCGTTGGTGATGGTCAGGAAGGTGCACACGGTGATGCTCGGCATCATGAGCGGGATGATGACGTTGAACAGACGCTGGCGCCCGTTCGCACCGTCAACCTCGGCTGCCTCGATGACATCGGTAGGCAGGGACTGCAGGCCGGCGACGTAGATGATCATCATGTAGCCGATTTGCTGCCAGCACAGGAGCATGACCATGCCCCAGAAGCCGTATGTTGACGAGTATGTGATGGACCTTGCCCAGTGAGCGAGCACGCCATTGAGCAGCAGCAACCACACATAGCCCAGGATGATGCCGCCGATCAGATTCGGCATGAAGAACACGGACCTGAAGACGTTGGTGCCCTTGAAGGCCTTGGTGAGCATGTACGCGATGGCGAACGCCACGACGTTGATGATGATGGTGGTCACGATGGTGAATGCCGTCGTGTACCCCATTGCATGCCAGAATTCCTTGTCCTGAAGCGCCACGCGGTAATTACGCAGACCCACGACATGGGCATCGGTGACCGTCGTGAATTTGCAGAAGCTCAAGTAGACGCCCAAGATGAACGGCACAAGGAAGCCGATGATGAACGCCGCGAAGGTTGGCAACGCGAACAGCGCCCACCAGCGGCGAATGGACTTGCCGGCCATGGTGATCATCTTGCTCTCTCCTCTCTATCTCTCTCGCCGTCACCTCGTAGTGACAACGCTTGCAAAACTAACCTATCCAGCTCGTGGGCGAGCTACTTCGACCCACTCCGCGAGCCAACAATCCTTATGGTACGCGCGTTCCGAGAAAAATACAAACGTTTTCATTTCGGCGTGGCGCTTTACACTTAACCGCCTAAGTGTCTGTAATATAAGACATTCACCAATATTATATTCCAACACTGCTATACTGAGATTATTGATTTTTTCGGGAAATGATTGCAACCGAATGCAAAATGCGCGCCGAGGCGGAACCATTTCCGCCGCGAACCGCAAGATATGAAGGAGCCCACTACGACCGCTACAATCCAAGACGTCGCCAACCGTGCGAAGGTGTCCATCTCCACGGTTTCGCGCTCATTCACCCGCCCCGACCTCGTATCCCCGAAGACGCGTGCGAAGGTGCTGTCCATCGCCGACGAACTGAACTTCTCCATATCCCGTTCAGCAGCGGCACTGAAAACCGGCCAATCGTTGCGTATCGCACTGCTGGTCAGCAACCACATCAGCAACTGGTTCGCCGCATCTGTCATCGAAGGACTCAACGCCGAGTTCTCCGCAGCCGGCTACGATCTGTCCATCATCCAAATCGAAAGTCGCGAGCAGCGCAAGGAATTCTTCGACACTCTGCCCGTGCGCCGGAACGCCGACGCCGTAGTCATCGCATCCTTCGACATCGACAAAGACGAAATCGACCGGCTGAGCAGCATCGACGTGCCAATCATCGGCGTGAATTCCGTGTTGCAAGACGGCTTTTCAGCAACCGTCAACATCGATGACCATCAGGGGTCGATTCTGGCCGCGCGGCATTTGATCCAGCTTGGGCATCGCAGGATTCTGTATATCCGCACGAACCCGGCGCAATCCCTGCATTTCAGCGTGCAGCAGCGTATCGAATCCTTCCTCGGATACTGTCGGGAACAAGACATCGAGCCATCGGTCATCACCGCCGAAGAAGGCACCTACCGCATCGACAATCTCATCACCCAGATTCTGAGTCTGCCGCAGATGCCCACGGCCATCGCGTGCCAGGAGGACGGCATTGCGATTCCGCTGATTTTCCAGCTGGAACGCAACGGATTCTCCGTCCCGTCGGATATCTCGGTGATCGGCTACGACGACAGCACCTACGCGCACGATGTCGGACTGACGACCATCCGCCAGCTTCCCATCGATATGGCGCGGGCCGCCGCACGCAAGACGCTCAAGCTCATCGAGGGCGAGACCGTGGACAAGCCCAACGAGCTGTTCCCGGCGCACCTCGTGGTCCGTTCCTCGACCTCACGAGTGGAAGAACACTGAACCAACCCCACACAGGTTCTAACAAGATTTACGCAAGTTTCGAGTACGAAAACCGGTTATGCCAAAGGCTCCTAGGCATAACCGGTTTTCTATTGCAGCCGATTCGCACGAGCCAGATACGTGCTTTCACGCCGTAGCCACAGCGCACCCGAGTGGATACCTCACAAACTAGCGACGCCCAGACCCAGACCCGCGTAGACAGTTTGTAAGACGACAGCCCGGCACGTCGACACTCATACCAACCGCAACCGCCCGCGACCCACACCACGCCCCAGATACCCCACATAAAGAATGACCCCCACCGCGATCACGGTGAGGGTCATTCCAACCATCAAACAAAGAAGAAAGGAGAAAAACAGGGAGGGCCGGCCGGAAACCAACCGGCCCTCAGATTATCGGGAATCAGCCTTCGTGAGCCGCGGCGTACTCCTTAGCCCAGCCATCCACGAACGCGGTCTTCACAGCGTCCCAGTTGCCGGTGCCCTGAGCGTACTCGAGGAGCGCGTTGCCGAGATCGTTCTTCCACTGCTCGGAAGGCATGAAGGCGAAGTCCCAAGCGACCTGGGTCTTGCCGGACTTCTGATCGTCAACAGCGGCCTGGGTCAGCGGGTTGGTGATCTTCACGCTGTCGAAGGACTTGAACGGAGTGGTCAGGCCCATCTTGTCGCTGATGGAGTTGATGCCGGTCTTCGAGGTGATGACCCACTTGAGGAAGGCAGCGGTGGCCTTCTGGTCAGCCTCGGAAGCCTTGGAGTTGATGCACCAGTAGTTCTCGGAACCGGTGACCAAGCCCTCGTTCTTGTCATCAACACCGAAGTAGATCGGCAGCATGCTGACATCGTCGGCCTTCATGCCGGCCTTCTGCAGGTCGGACCAAGCCCAAGTGCCGTTCTGGTAGAAGGCTGCCTCGCCGAGCGCGAACTCGGAGTTCGCGTCGTCACCGGTCTTGGAGCTCAGCTGCGTCGGATCGGTAGTGGAGTCCTTGAGATACATGTCGAACACGTTCTTGTACTCCGGCAGATAGGTGCCCTTGATGGTGGCCGGCTCGGTGGTCACCTTGTCCTTCTCGAACTCGTAGTAGAGCGGAAGGTTGGCCAGATGGGTCTTGAAGCGCCAGTCGGAGCTGGAATCGAAGCCTGCGGAGGTGAAGGCGCCCTTGATGCCCAGCTCGCTCTTGCGGGCCTGCATGTCGTCGGCGACGGCCTTCAGCGTATCGAAGGAGTTGATGTCGTCGATGGACTTGGCCTTCGCACCGTCAAGGCCGAAGTACTTGTTCAGGATGCTCTTGTTGTAGATGAGGCCATAGGTCTCCATGGCATACGGCACGCCGACGACCTTGTTGCCGTCCTTGAGGGCGACCTTCTTGTTCACGAGCTGCTTGTACGGCTCGGTGTTGGACATGTCAGCGGTGTAATCCTTCCAGTTGGCATAGCCGACAGGGCCGTTGACTTGGAACAGGGTCGGGGCGTTGCTCTTCGCCATTTCGCTCTTGAGCTGCTGCTCATAGGTGCCGGACGCTGCAGTGGACACGGTGACCTCGACACCGGTCTCCTTGGTGTATTCCTTGGCGAGGGCCTTCCACTGGTCTGCGGCTTCCGGCTTGAAGTTCAGGTAGTAGACCTTGCCCTTGCCGTTGTCGCTGCTGCTGGAGCTGCCGCAGCCTGCGAAGGCGCCAACCGACATGGCTGCCACTGCTGCGATGGCGATCGCTGACTTGACTGTACGATTCATCATCGAACCTTTCTCTTCCGCTGTCGTTCCGATATTGCTCGGAAGTCGGCACTTACGTCGTGCCGTTCTGTTTTCGACGTTTCCTATTATGCACGTTCCCCCGGATTTTTGCAAACGATGGCAAGAAAAGTTGTCGGCGTGTCGTGTCTTTCAGCGGACAAAGCGAGCACAAATGGCTTGTTTCAAGGGATTTGCAGAGTTGCACAACATGCAACCGTTTGCTGACACGGCGTTTCTTCTTTGTCCCCTGTCTGAACTGCAATCAACGACGGGCATCAGGCATCATGACGCAGGTTTAACCACCGGGCTGAGCGCCCCGCGACCCCGGCAAACCAGCAGCCCCTGTGCCACTGACTGTCTCGGCAACCTTGAACGGACGAAGCAGCGTCTGCCGCCCGGGCAGAGTTAGCAGTTCCAGTGCACAATCACATGGTCGCCATGATACTGGCCCAACACGCAATAATGCGCCGTGTCAAGCCGAAGCAGCCTGCCGTCGTGCGGATCCACACCCAGCCATTGCGTGGTCAAAATGCGCAGAATATGCGCGTGGGCGACAAGCAATACATCATGCCCGTCATCCAACGCAGCCGAGACCTGCCGAATGACACCGCGCGTACGCTCCGCCGCCTCCGCTAGGGTCTCACCCTCACCGTTGTGCACGGGCACCTGCTCGCCCCCAGGCAATGTGGCGGTCCAGTCGCCGGCGAGTTCCATGCTGACCCGGCTCGGGCCGTCCCGCCACACATCCCATGCGAAACCACTCGCCTCACTGATTTGTTGCCGGGTATGGCCCTCCGCCCTGCCGTAATCCCACTCGGCAAGCCCGTCAAGCACTGTGGCCTGCGGATACCCGGCGAGCGCCGCGGTCTGCCGTGCCCTGCGCAACGGGCTGACGAATACGTGGTCCGGTGCGAATCCTTGCGGGAACGCCTGCAACAGCCGCGCACCGGCCTGCCGCGCCTGATCCTGCCCTGTTGGTGTCAGGGGGATATCGGTGCGTCCGGTGTGCTGCCCCGACACGCTCCACACAGTCTGCCCGTGGCGGAGCAGAATGAGATGACCTTGTTTCGTGGCGTCGTCGCCAAGGAGATGAATTGCAGTCATAGGGGCATTGTACCGCTCAAATGGCCGGATGTCAGGGAAATACCGGAAAACATAAATCGGCATGGCTTTCGGCATGGGACGCGATGCGCAGACCCATGTCCGAGGCCTTTTGCGATGGCTATATTCCCCGCGTCATTGCCACATTGGACGATGGGGATGGCATATCATGAACATATGAGCACAGGCAACGAATCGACCGGACGAGACACGGCCAAGGCAGTTCCAACGTCAGACGGCGCAGGCCACTCGGACCATGCCGTCAATGCGGCCAATGCCACCGGTGCAGGCGGCGTCAATGTGGATGCCATCATCGCGCGTCTGCAAACGGTGGACAATGCGATCGCCGCGTTGAAAGACCGCCGTGAGCGCGACCCCGAAACGCTCGGCGACAAAATCCTGCTGTTCGCACTGCCGACCATTGCCGGTATCGTGGTCGGGCGCATCATGCAATCAGTATGGACAGGCATCGAACGTCGAAGCATCGCCGGTGGAAACACGAAAGCCACGACAAGCCTGTTCGCGAGCTTGTCACGTACCGCGATATCCGCAGCGGTCGCGGCAATAACCAACCAATTGTCCAGCATGGCGGCGCAGTCCATTGTCGCTCGCCATCATCGCTGACGTACAGAAGGTTGGGGCGCGGCGCGTTCGCCAGCACCGCGCAATCAACGTGCAGGTTAGCGTGCGTTCAGCACCGCTATACGTACGCCAGCACGTAATCAACGCCACGGCGTAAATCGACTGCGTCGCAATCATCAGACAGCGCACGCAGACATACCAGCGCCACGACACCTCATTTCTGCAGTTCCTTGCAGATATCTTCACGGAGAGCAAAAGTCACCGGGCAGCCGTGACCTGAGCCTGAGACAATAGCTGTATGAGTACGACTATTTCTTCAAAGCCAGCCGTCGACGCCCTGCTCGAGCGTCGCTCAATCCGTAAATTCAAGCCGGAGGCGATTGACCCCGACACCGTGGACGCGTTGGAATCCGCAGCCCAGCATGCCGCGTCAAGCCAGTTCCTCAACGATTGGTCGGTTATCCGCGTAACCGACCCCGAGCTGAAGAGCAAGCTTGCGCGTATCGGGCATCAGGAGTACATCGCCACCGCCCCGCTGCTGTACGTGTTCATCCTTGACGAGCACCGCAACGCGATGATTGCGCAGGCCAAAGGCGTGGACGTCTCCCCCGAGCGCTTTGCCCTGCGGTACGGATATCGGTTCTCGCAGGCCCAGAACGACGCCGTTCTCGCCTTGCACGCCATGGAAACCGCCGCAAACTCGATGGGGCTGGGGTGTGTGATCCTAGGTTCGATCCTCAATGACATCCCCGAGCTGATCGCCGCGCTGAAGCTGCCGGAATACACGTTCCCGGTGCTTGGACTGGCCATCGGCAAGCCCGATCAGGAGCCGGCGTCCAAACCCCGCATGCCTCGCTCCATGCAGTTCTTCGACAACGCGTACCCTGCGGATGATACGCCAATCAAGGACCTCAAGGCATTCGACGCGGAAGTCCACCAATACTACGATTTGCGCAATACTTCGCGGCCCGTGGATGCGTTCAGCGACCAAATCGCCAGCATCGCCGAGGACGAATCGGCGCTTGATCGCGGGCTGTGCGACGCGCAAGCACAAGGATTCGACCTCTCGCGCTGAACCCTCGCACTGGGCCGTCCTGCTGAGTCGTCCTGCCGTTCATCGCATACAACGATTGAAGGCCGTAGACATCGGTTCCCTAATGTCTACGGCCTTCATAGTATGCACGGTCAGCACGGCGAATCACCGTCTGCGAGGTTTATACCCGCGTTTGCGCGAGTGGGGCTTGCGCGGCCCGTCCATATGGGGAACCGCGTCACGCAACGATGTGTCATGATGCGTCAAATGCCAACTGCCGCAATACTCGCACCGATACACCCACAGCTCGGCGCCACGTTCGCGCCAGCTCTGATCGGCCGCGCGCAACGCCTGCGCTTTATCGTGGTACATGATCTTGTTCGATTCAGTGCACCGTTTTGGAGTGAAGTAATGCATAATACAGCCGAGTGTACGTCGTTTCGCTGAAGAAACACAAGGATACAACGCACGGGAACGTACAGGGGTGCAGACAATGCCGGGCGGCCGGGGACAACAATCCACCGGCCGCCCGGAGCGTCAACTGAGAGCGCCCTCGCGTTTCATATATCTGAACGCATGAACCATGCACAGGCACGCGCAAATCACGACAATCGTGAGGAAGATGTAGCCGTGGTGGGCGCCGGCAACAGTCGCCGCCAGGTACGTGGCGGTTCCCGGCTCGCCATGCCCCGCCTGGGCGGAAGCGAGGAAGACGGACAGAATCGTCGTACTCACCGCGCCCGCAAGCTGCTGGAAGGTGCTGAACAGGGCGTTGCCGTCGACTTTCAACTGGGCGTCCACCTGGTTGAGGCCGCTGGTCATGGTATTGGCGAATGCCATGGAGAAGCCGACCATGAACACGAAGTAGAAGATACCCAACTCCACTGCCGTGGAGGACCCGTTGACGAACACGGAGAACAGCAGCACACCGATCAACGTGACGGCAAGGGCAGCGGAAATCGGTTTGACCGGCCCCTGGCGGTCAAGCAGCGAACCGGACACCGGGGCAAGCATAGCGCCGAACAACGCACCCGGAAGCACGAGAACACCCGAAACCAAGGCAGAAATGCCATACCCGAGCTGCGCAGAGTTCGGAATGACAAAGCTGAAACCGATCATGGAAATCTGCAGCAGTACATATGCAAGCAGATGCCAGCGGAACGGTACGCTGCGCAACACACCGAGCCTGACCAGCGGAGAGAACGAACGGCGTGACAGTTGGGCGAATACCACGAGCGCCACCACACTGACAATCAGCAACACCACGGCTAACACCGCGGTCTTCCCGGCGCCCGAAGCTCCTTGGCTGAATGCGGTGATCGCGGAGCCGCCCTCGTCAATCGCGAATACGAACGCCACGAAGCCCACCGCCATGAGCAACACGTGCAACGGGTTGAGATGCGCGTCAACCGTAGGCGACCCCTGCTGGATATTGGCGAGGCCCAATCCAAGGGCGATGAGCAGGAACGGCAGAAGAATCACGAAAATCCACCGCCAAGGCATGTATGTGCCGACCAATCCGCCGACCGTCGGACCGAGCGCCGGCGCCGTCGCCACAACCAGGCTGCCGACACCCATCAGCTGACCGATACGCGATTTTGGCGCCTGATCAAGAATGATATTGAACATCAACGGCAGGGCGATACCCGTACCACCGCCTTGGAGAATGCGGGCGAGCATCAGCATCGGGAAATTCAGCGTACATGCGCCGACAATGCACCCGACAATGCATAGCACGATGGCAATCAGGAAGATCCGCTTCACAGGAAGCTTGCGCTTGAGATATGACGACAACGGCACCACAAGCGAAACCACCAGCAAATACCCGGTGGTCAGCCATTGGACCGTGGACGTGCTGATATGGAACTCCCCCATCAGAATCGGGAACAGCACATTCATCAAGGTTTCAGTGAGAATGCCGATGAACGCCATGATTCCTGTCGCCAAAATCGAAAGAATCAAGGTCCGCGGAATCGGTTCTGGTTGTGTGATATGGGTATTCTCGGCAGACATGATCGGGGCGGCATCGTGGGATTGCTGCTCTGCGGCATCACGGTTTTGCTGTTGTTCAGTCATGCATAGTAAGGCTGTCCCCAGCTTTCCTTTCTTGGTCTGGACGGCGCAACCGCCAGGCGAGTTTGAACAGATCGTGCGTTCGCGCGACAAGAACATGACGGACAAGCCGTCTGCACTTTCCGTTGACATGCACGCTGCGTTACCGTCATATGGACGGCCTTGGGAAGAATCCTCATCTACCAGTATAGCGAGAGGCCAACGAGGAAGCATGGATGCTCTGGGGCGGCGACTACCCGTCTGCCGGCGAGATTGCCATTCGCCTCCAGCGGAAACGCGGCAACCTCACCGTTCCCACAGACAAGCGTGCTTGACTGGAACCGGCAGGTACGCGCGGCATGCCGTGCGTGCCATCGTGCCACGTATCAACAACCGGGGCCTTGCCGGCAAGACCCGCGCGACGATAGCCATCAAGACATCAGTTGTCACTCATCAGGAGGCATCATGCGATTCACGTCATGCACCGACACATTTACCCTATCGAACGGGACAGCAATCCCATGCATCGGCTACGGGACGTTCGAAACACCGGCCGATGAGGCCCGTACAGCGGTGCGCGAAGCCTTGGAAACCGGGTACCGGCACATCGACACTGCGGCGGTGTACGGCAATCAGGAGGCAGTAGGTGAAGGGATCCGCGATAGTGGAATACCTCGCGACCAGCTGTTTGTGACCAGCAAACTGTGGAACACCGAGCGTGGCTACGAGAACACCCTGAAAGCGTGCGAACAGACGCTCAACGAACTCGGGCTTGACTACCTGGATCTGTATCTCATCCATTGGCCGGCGAATCGCAAGCAGTTCGGGGAACGGGCACAGGAGCTCAATGCGGAGACCTGGAGGGCTTTCGAAGAGCTGTATAAGAGTGGACGCGTGAAGGCAATCGGATTGTCGAATTTCCTGCCCCATCATATTGCATCGTTGATCCCGTCGGCTGCCATCACGCCGATGGTCGACCAGCTGGAAGTGCATCCGGGTTGGCCTCAAACAACTGCTGTGAAGTACTGCCAGGATCACGGTATTCAAGTTGAGGCGTGGGGACCATTCGGTCACAAGGATGTGCTCACGAACCAGACGCTTGTGTCAATAGGCGAAAAGTATGCGAAAAGCAGTGCTCAGGTTTGCGTACGCTGGGCATTGCAACATGATGTGTTGCCGCTTCCGAAGTCAGTGCATATGAATCGGATGCGGTCAAATATAGACGTGTTCGATTTCGAATTGACGGATGAAGACATGCAGGTGATTGATGAACTGCGCGGTATCGGCGGCGCATGCAGTGATCCTGATGCTGTGGACTTCTGATTGCCGGGCTGGTGATTACCGTCAACTGCTGTATCCCGCGCGCTGGGGGCGGTCTCGGCTTTTCTCCCAAACCGGTTGCGTCGGCGGGTTGTCTGGTGTGACTGGTTTGGGTGGGGGTGGAGTCGGGCGTGTGTGTGGTT
>NZ_AUFI01000011.1:0-149738 GCF_000426425.1 Bifidobacterium thermacidophilum subsp. thermacidophilum DSM 15837 | reverse complement strand
ACACGCCGTCAAAGACGGTATCCGCGGCAGGTACTCGGTCCTGAAGTTCGAACAGGGGATTCTCGGCTTCCCCACCACCGACGAGATGAAGCTCAACGGCGGCGCATCCCAGGTCTTCCAACGCGGGCAGATCCACTGGTCGCCAAGCACCGGGGCACAATTCACCAGAGGCGCCATCCAACAGTACTGGAGCCAGCGCGGCTGGCAGGACGGCTGGCTCGGCTGGCCCACCGGCGACGAACTCACCGTCAAAGGCGGCGCATCCCAGACCTTCCAGCACGGCACCGTCTTCTGGTCCAACAGCACCGGCACACACCCGGTAGTCGGCACGACCCTGAGCAAGTATGCCGCTGCCCGCTATGAGCAGGGCCAATACGGCTTCCCGGTCGAAGACCAGACAGGGCCCACCCAGAGATTCCAGCACGGTTCAATCGCCGGCTGCGGAAAAGTCGGTTATCAGAATCCCGGTGGGTTCTTCCAGGTGAGCTCGTGCAATGTCAGTGTTCCCGGAGGAGCATTCGGGTATGCTTCACCGTCAAGAATCAGCATTAACGCCAACCGCGACCAAGTTGTGAACGCGTTCATCAGCAGGGCGTACGACTATCTCGGAACCCGATATGTCTGGGATTATGCCATGCAACCCGGCAACGGCGTGGACTGCGCCGGGCTTGTCATGCAGTCGCTCTACGCGACCGGAATGAATCTGCAGGATTACAATCCGACCGCACACTGGTATGACCCGTGGCACAGCCATGATGCGAACAACATGAGCAACGACCGCAGGTTCCTGCATATTTCGGTCAGTCAGCGGCAACGCGGAGACCTGATCTTCTATCCCGGACACGTAGCCATCTATCTTGGCAATGACCAAGTGATCGAAGCCATGCCACCACGCGTCCGGATTGCGAACATGTACGCCGGCAACCGGCACCCCACAGGTGCTGCGCGGCCAATCATCTGATTGAAAACGCCTGCAACACAGGACATAGTAGACAAGAACCGTGAGAACAATCCGCTCTCGCGGTTCTTTTCTTTTGTCGGTTGTTCGGTATCCCGCTCTTGCTAGGCTGTTAGCCATGATGGAGGGAACAACGGTATCTTCAGCGTCATCAGCATCTTCAACGCGATCGCCGGCACGAAAGCACCATGGGATACCACGACTGGGACTCGCCTGCTGCAGCATCATTCTGGCAACATTGGCCGAGTATTGCGCATACCTCAATGAAGGGGAAGCCGGGCGGGCAAGACGACTGCCGCATATCCTCGTCTTCGCAGTCTTCTTCTTCATTTTCACGCTGCTGTTCGAACGATTCATCACATGGCTGGAAAGCAAATCCGAACAGACGATACCCGCAGTAGCGAAACTTGCGTCAGCACATCCGGAAGATGCGAGGAACGTCAAGGATGTAGAAAACGCAAGTCCTCACCAATCTTCAACCCGTTTCTGGCAAAGAATCCTTCCCGACTTTACCGGCGGGCGGAAATCCGCTTTCAAAGCTGCGGCCATCATGGCGGTATGCTGGCTTCCCTGCTACGTGTTGGCTTTCCCCGGAGCAATCTAGTATGACACCGTGCAGCAGGTACTGCAATGGGAGGGGAAGTCGAACGCCATCACCAGTGGCGCATGGTCGGACCAACACCCGGTATTCGACACCCTCATTTTCGGGCTGTTCTATCAAATCGGTGATTGGGTCGGCTCCCCGGCCTTCGGCGTCGCTCTCTACACGACGGCAATCACCGCCACATCCATCGCCGTGCTGGTATACGTGGTCCGCTATCTTGCCCGTTCAGGAGCCAGCAGACGGGCATGCCTCCTCGCATACGGGTTCTTCTGCCTATTCCCGCTCGTACCAATATATGCCATGGCAATGGTCAAGGACGCGGTGTTCCTCCCCTGCTTCCTCCTGTTTTCCGTACAATGCCTGGAAGCAGCGCGCACACGCGGCGCCAACCTCGCAACACCGAAAGCCTGGATCCTGATCAGCATATTGGCGCTGCTGGTGTCCCTCACCAAGAAAACCGGCATCTACACGGTGACCATCGCCTGTATTCTCACGATGCTGGTCGTGGCAGGGCGAAAGGCACGGCTCCGATTGGCGGGAACCGTGCTGGCGAGCGCCATCATCATGTTCCTGATGTTGCCCGGCATCCTGTTCCCGCTGTGCCATATCGAGGCTGGCGGCAAACAGGAGATGATTGCCATTCCGTTGCAACAGTCGGCGCTGTTGTTGAAAGAGCATGGTGACGAGTTGTCCCAGGCGGATCGTGATGTGTTCGAGGGAATTCTCGAGCCCGATGCCGCCAACAAGTTCTTCTGGCCTGCGGTCGACCCCATCAAAGGCACACACTGGACTGCGCAGCGCGAACAATCGCTGAAACCGTTCCTACGTACATGGCTGCGTAACGGGGTGAAGTACCCCACAACGTATTTGCGGGCATATTTCCTGCTGGAACAAGGGTGGGTCGCCATGCCGAACCAAGCGGCATACGAATCGATATACTCCGGTATGCGCCCGGCATACGTGTACACGAGAGCGTCCCTTGCACCGAACGCTTCTGACTCGGGACTACCCGTGTCAAGTCACGCATTGTTCTACTCGGGGCTGGATCAGGGCTTCACGTGGCTGAACGAGCAGTTCTTCCTTCAGCCGTGGTTCTGCCGCGCATTCTGGGCGACTTGGCTGCCCTTCATGCAGTGCTATCTCGCTGTACGCAGGCTGCGGGCGCGTACGATGTCTTGGAATCAGGCTGCTTGGCTCATCCCGATGCTCGCCACGGTGCCTTTCCTGTGGATTTCCGGGTCGAGCGTTTCATATGAAGGCATGCGGTATGTGATTCCCATGGTGTTCATCGCCCCGATCGGATGCGCGTTGTTCACCGTGGAGCGGGAGAATCGTGCTCTGCGAGTTGGTGATTGACATTGCTGTGCATATCACTCAATGTGAACCATCACAAGACAAACGAGAGAACAGGCTCACGATGACCGATAAACGTGGCGGTTGTAAAATAGCACCATTACGTGATCGGAGACTCGCATGCAGCTGCCATTGAACGACAACAATCCGACTCTCTTTACCACTGAAAAGGAGAGCCAATATTTCGACCGGAAGAGCGCTCGTATCGCTCCCAAGGATACAATCCGGCATATCTGCGCCTTCGCCAACGCTTCAGGTGGCAAGCTGGTGATTGGCATAGAAGACCATGGCAGCATAACCGGGTTCAAAGGAACCGGAGCGCACGATATCGAGGAGTTCGAGCAGGCAGCACTTGTGGGGTGCGATCCTGTCCCCGAAGTTCATCCCGTACGGATTCCCGTCATCAACGAGCAGGGAAAGAGCGATAACATCCTTGTACTCGAGATAGCCCCTTCATCCGGGCATGTCATCTCCAGACGAAGCGACAAAGCGGTCTTCCTACGCCAGAAGGACAGCAGCGTCGTACTCGACCGCGACCAAGTGTTGGCACTTGAATACGACAAGAACCAACGCCGTTTTGAAGATGAAGTGGAAACGCGCTCTTCGATAAACGATGTGGATCTCGCAGTAATGGCACGCTACAAGACCGAGCTCGGTACAAGTGCCAGCGATGAGCAGATCCTGCGGAGCCGCGGCTTCTTGCATGATGGTCATCTCACTAATGCCGGAGTGCTTCTCTTCTCAGAGAACCCGACCAAGTTCATGCCGTGGGCTCGAGTACGCGTCATCCGCTTCGACGGCAACAAAATGGAAACCGGGCGCAGACTCAACATTGTCAAAGACCGTACCTTCGACGGGCCACTCCCCAAAACGATAGAAGATGCTCAACAATTCATCTCAAGTCAACTCCGGGAATTCCAGTATCTTGGAGATGACGGCAAGTTCAAAGTCATACCAGAGTATCCGGAGTTTGCTTGGTTCGAGGGACTTGTGAACGCAGTAACGCACCGCGACTACGCTATGAGCGGCGATTACATTCGTGTGATGATGTACGATGACCGGCTTGAAATCACAAGCCCTGGGAAGCTTCCCAATATCGTAACGCTCCAAAACATGAAGTACACGCGCTGGTCACGCAACCCCACGATTGCTCGCACCTTGGTGGAATTCGGATGGGTAAGAGAACTCAACGAAGGAGTCCAGCGCATATACGACGAAATGGCGGATTTCTTCCTTAGGGAGCCCACATTCTCAGAACCGAATGGTTCTTCGGTGCAGCTCACGCTTGAGAACAGTGCGACCTCACGCGTCTTGCGACGAGAAGATTTGATCGCAAGCGATTTCGACAAAGAGACGCTCAACAATCTCAGCGAATACGAACTCGCCACTCTTCAATACGTGTATGGGAAAGGGAAAGTGACCGCCAAAGAGCTTGCTAAACATCTCGGGCGCAGCGTAAAGATTTCGCGTCCCACCCTGAAATCTTTGGTGAAGAAGGAAATTCTCGATTGGCACGGCAACAGCCCCCATGATCCATCACAGTATTACTCTCTTCATCAACTCGAATAGCATTGGTAGGATCAACCAGTCTAAGCAAGACATTCCACCATACGCCCACCAAGGTCGAACCTCAGGTTCGAGTAAGTTCGAGTAGGTTCGAGTAAACCGAGTAACACCTCCCAGTCTCGGACTCTCAATCCAAGAGTCCAAACTCAGGAAAACCAGCAAGAGTAGGACCGCCCAACCCAGGCAAGACACTCGACCATACGCCCACCAAGGTCGAACCTCAGGTTCGAGTAAGTCCGAGTAGGTAAGAGTAGGTAAGAAGGTTCATGTTGTCAGCTGTGGAAATCTGCCGAAATACGAAAGTCTCTGTTATTTGTTTTTCATCATCCACGGTTATACCGGCATATGACTGATTCACCCGTATGACTCGCACAGGCACAGAACGATGCGGGGCGCCAGGCAATCCGCGGTCATCCCGCACGCACCCAGCGCCCCGCATTCAGCCGTTCCTACTGGTTCAGCGGATCAGCCAATCAGGCACCTGACAGCGGCCCAATCTCACTCGGCGGTCTGCAGCTCAACACCCTCGAGGTCGAAGTCGGCCATGCGGTAGCTCTTGATGGCCGGATCCTCGTACGTGTTCTTGTAGTAGGTGTTGGTCTTGGCGGAGAAACCGCTCGTGTAGATCGTCTTCTCGTACTGGCCGTTGCTCATGAGCGCGCAGCCGTCCACCATCGCCGCGGAATCCAGCGTGTGGAACAGGCGAAAGACGTTCGACTCCTCGGTCTTCTGCGCCGGGTAGTGGGCGTTCGTGTAGGCGGCACGCACGAAACGCGACGGCGAGCTGTAGTCGCCCGGAATGCCGCGCATGCCGGAGCCGGAGCCCCACGCGCTGAGCTCCTGGGTACGCCACTTGACCGGCTCGGGCACGCGCGGATCCATGCTCAGGTAGTTGCGCAGGTTCTCGGTGTGCCAGTCGAAGGTCGGCTGGTTGGCGAGCACGTCGACGCCATCGTGATGCACGTGGATGCCATCGGCCATGGCCTCGATCACGATGCTGCGCTTGCCGTCGCCGACGATCCAGTGCAGGAACGAGACCGGATACTGCTCGTTGACCTGCTTGCCCACGACGGTCACGTTCTTCAGGGCTTCCTCGACCTCGTCAACAGTGGCGAAGCTGCGGGCAATCCAGAACGGCAGCTCATAGGCGGCGACATTGACCGTGCCGTCCACCGGAGCGTCCGCATACCGGGCATACCCCGGGAAGTTCAGGCCGGCGACCGCCAGGCCCTCGTCATTCGCGCAGTCGAAGTACATCGGCATGCCCTCGACGATGATACCGACACCCATGACCGGCTTCGGGTCGGCGACCGTCGCATTGAACGCGACCGGCGTCTTGTAGCCGCGCGGCGTCACCACGATCTTCTCGCCGTAAGAGAACGACCAGTCGAGATTGCGGCCGAGATACATGTTCCCGTCTTCATCTGCAAAGCGAACACCAGTGCACATGTCACCTGCTCCTTCCATACCGCCCCTCGTGGGGGGATGCGGATTGTTCGGTTCTGGTCTCGCCGTCGGATTGTCTGATGTATCGGCGTTCCGGCGTTCCGACATTCCGGTGTGCTGACGCTCCGACGTGCGGCGATTCCGATCATCCGCGTTGTTATCTTTCACTACTGAGCATAGTCTTCGCGAATCGAGCAAGTGTAGCAATTCGTGCACGTGACTGCGGGCCATTTTCCTTGATATATCAAGGATTTGAATGCACTACCGCACGATAACGACTCGTTAACCACCTAAGAAAACAGCAGAGGATTCTCAGGTATTTTTAGAATTGAGGGTGGATGTGTGAGCGATGTGAGCGGATCGATGGGGGGGGATTGATGGGGTGAATAGGGGGTCTGGGAGCGGAAAGCGGAATGAGACTGGCGAGCGCCTGACTGGTTGGCGGCTGACTGGTTGGCGGGCTGACTGGCTGGCGGGCTGACTGGTCAGTGATACGACGAGATGCAGAGTCGGGGTGACGATGAGACGACACGATGACATGATGGCACGGCGATGAGGCGACAGGGCGAGTCGCGTACCGGGACCAAATCGGAGATCACAGGACGGAATCGGAACCAGTCCACACGAGCACTGGCCGGCACTGATCCGTCTGCCTCGGCAACACTACAAAACCGTTTGATTCCAATGAATCACGCACACTACGACAATCAACCACCGCCAAGCCATCCGCCCGAAGCACCCAAACCACGGACCAAACCAGAGAACGAGCACCGAAAACCGATCTGGCCCACACCGGCACCGGCCGACACGCAGACACCAGCCAGCCACCACACCAAAACCGCAGAATCCCAACAATCCGCCGGCAGGACCAGCACCAAACTCAGTCCACCGCCCTCCCCGTGGACCCATCACGCGGACTGAATCGGAAACCATACTACGAAATCGAACCCAGTCCTCACAAGCGCCGGCCGACACCCAACCATCAATCTCTGCGATACCACAAAACCGCCAGATTCCAATGAATCGCGCACACTACGACAATCAACTACCACCCGGTCACCCACATGAAACACCCAAACCACGGACCAAACCGGAAAACGGGAACCGAAAACCGATCCAGTCCACACCGGCAGCACCCGGCAGCCAACCACCAGCCACCCGCCACACCGGAAACCCGCGGAATCCCAACAATCCACCAGCACCACAGATACCAGCCCACCGGCACATTTGCCACGCGATGGTCTGAGTCCACGGACCAAACCCGGAATAACACGGCAACATCGAAATCAGTCCTCACCCAACCGCCAAGCATCAGGACACCGACCACCGCTGCAACACTGCATCCGATGCACTATCATTTGACGCCACCATCACATACGCTTGGTCTAACAACACCACGAACACCACAAGCACCACGAAGGGAGGAACCCATGGATTCACCAACAGCACTGGCCGAGCCGCATCGAATCGCCGATCCGATCATGCTGACAGACAAGGAAATCAGCGAGCGCCGCCGTAACATCGAACGGCAATATGGCACCGCCGCCGCCCTTCGCAGGAAACAAGCCATGGGCGCCCTATCATTCGAGGAGTACATCGCCCTGCACCAGATTGAAGGTCTTGATTATCTCGAGAAGGGATGAGCCGGCTCGCCAAAGATGGACAGACCGTCATCCAAACTGGTTACGCTGAGCCCGCCCTCAGCGTAACCAGTTTGGATGACGGATTTTCGAGTACAAGCGACCGCCGGCGGATCAATCGAAGGATCTTCGCCGTGCGGCCTGCGCCCGATGGGCATTCGCCGTGCAACGCAATGCATCACAACGATTTGCATGTACCGGAGACGGCGCAATTAGCACTATCCATCGGCTACCTGGACAGCACCCACTACGCCGGAAACGGTCTCAGCACCACCGGCATCTGCACTTTGGCCGGTGTCGACGACATGGCAGAATCAAACCGCCTCAGCACCAACAGCACCAACGCAAGCACCGGCGCCAACATGGGCTCTACCGCCGTCACCGGCCCCGGCCTCAGCCCCGACCCCGGGCTTCGACCCATTTCCACCGACCGCACTGCCAGCACCACTATCGCCGGCGGCACCGGCCTCCTCCACCCGCGTTGTCTCGCTCCCCCGCGTCTTCGGGAGCAGCAGCTGCAAGACAATCGCGACCGTTCCCCCGACCGCGATGCCGGACGACAGGAAATACTGGATGAACTGCGGCGCCAAGTGAATCACCGAATCCGGCAGGATCATGGTGCTCACGCCGCTCATCACCGAAACGCCGAGCATCAGTGTAGCCCGGTCGTCCATCACGGTGTCTTTCACCATTTTCACGCCGTTTGAAATCAAGGTCATGCACACCATGGCGAATACACCGTTGATCACCGGGGTCGGCAGCGAGGTGATGACGGCCATGAGTTTCGGGCAGAATCCGAGGAACACGAGGATGGCGCCGCCCGCGATGACGACCCGACGGAACAGCGCCCTCTGCGATTTGGACAATCATGCCATTGTTCACGGCGACGGCACCGTTGTGAATGACCCGGCGCGACGCATCCATAGTGCAGATTGTCGCATGACAGATCAAAAGGTCTACTGATTCTTCAGTTTCTTCGGTTTGATTCGTGGATTGATTCATGGTTCCCACTTTCCTTGCACGCCTAGCGAACTTCCCAGGCAAGGCATTCGGGGCGATGCGTCGTTTGCGGATTCGTCCCGACGAGGCTGAGGCCTCGCCGCCTGCGTTTTGGTATCAAGGAGAACGAAGAGAACTCGTGACTCCAACCATACGGACCAGCCGGTTAACGCGGCTGACGGATTGTGTTACGAGCGCATGTATTGGGGACACATTGCGGGAACGGGGATGGGGTGGTGGGTGAGGTCAAAAGCAAGACACCGTCGGTCTGCATGCATCAGCGCGATGATGGGTCCTTACGGGAAGACCACCTCTTCCATGCCATTTCGTCGCGATTCTGCGTCACATACACTTTGTCTGCATACCCCGCGGCATTTCGCTTCAGCTGTTCCCTGATCTGGTGTAAAAATTGACGATCGTAATGATTCGAACTGATTGCGGTGGACGGCTCGATAGTCGCGCAGACTATGACTTTCTTGCAATTCACCGCTTGACGGCATATATCCGCGACTTCGGAATCCGACTGATACCTGGAACCAACTTGCGGACCAGCCAGCGTGTCAAAGCCTTTTCGGGCGATGGTCGTTGCCAATTCCGTGGATTTCGGCCGCGTCTCCTTCATGGATTTCCTGTCATAATCCTTGGCTTCAATCAGCCACAGCTCATCACCGCAAACTGCGACAATATCGCATCCCTTCGCCATGATGGCTTGGTTTCCGCTCAGATGCTTGAAGAATGGCAATTCATCATATGCGGGAACAACGAGCCAATCATCAGGGAACTCATACACGTTGCCGTCTTGGGTGAATTGTTTCATCTCGTCAATCGTCTTCCGCCAGTAGCATGTCAGCCTGGTTGTATTCCGCATTGATAGCGGCAAGATAGTCAACGGGAATGTCCACGATACGCTTTTCCTGCACCGCCGTGACATCCACGCCTTCGCGTTTGAACGCGGTAAATCCCAGACCTCCAGTGGTCATCGTCTTCGCCTCATGTTCAAGCTGACGCATAAGGAACGAGCTATGCGTACCCAGGAATACTTGCACCCCACAGTCTGCAAGCTTCACAATGGTCTGCGCTACAGCGACTTGACTGGCGGGATTCAAGTTGGCTTCGGGCTCATCCCAGAACAGGTATCCGCTTCCTGACAAGACGCCCGAACGCACCAATCGGTAAATCGTAGCCAATTTTCGGAGGCCTTCTGCAACCAGAGGCATTTCCAGAATGCCCTCCTGACGGTGCAAATAGAAGTGTCCACCTTCCTCAGTGACATCCGTACCCATGATGTCCATCAGCGGTTTGATTGCATCATCGATGTCATCGCCCTTCACGCGACGGAGCGGCGGACGCCCGAGCAGATCGCACGTATCACGCCAAGTCTCATCAAAACTGGTTTGTCTGGTGTTGTACAACGAAACAAATCCTGGATAGATGGACATGAGCTCGCGTGAAGGCAGGAAAACCGGCGTTGATTCCAAGCGACTCGATGGGAATGAGTCAATGCGAACTTCTGTTTTTGAATTGGTCGCGAAGCTGAACTTCAGCGGATTCTTGACATTGTGATACCGGACGGTGGCATCGGCACGCGTCCTACCCTGCTGGCGGGTTGCAAGACGGCCCAAAGCATCCGGCTGGAATACGCCAATAAGCTTGTCGGCAATGTTCCTTTGCAGATTGGTCTTCAATAAGTCCGAATCGTCGTTGCCATTGTGGAGGACATTCGTGCATGAATACAACAGCTTCAACAACTGCGATTTACCCGTGCCATTATCACCAACAATGACATTGATAGTTGGGGAAAAACTCAAATCATATCTGTTGTTGAACGGTCCAAAACTGGAGACGGACAGCTTTTCGATGGCCTGCGTACTCATGCGGAGATTATATGTTCCCGTGTCAGACAAGTGGTCCAGTGTTTACGGGCGCAGTTTCTGTATGGCGACAATTCGACGCGGACAGTTTCGTCACTATTCTGGACAACCTCGTCGTTTAGTTTGAACGGTTTGGGTGCAGACTGCGAGAGCATCAATTTGGGACAGGATAGAATTCCTGCGGCAACCGGACATGTCGGCACCGAATCGGAGAACACGGGACGAAACCGGAATCAGTCCATTCCCTTATCGGCAAACAACAGACCAACAACTTTCATCACGGTATAAAACCGCGGAATGCCAATGATCCATCGGGATGGCGAACGCCGGCCACCGGTACATCAGCCGCGCAGCAGTCCGACCCTGTGGACTGAATCAGAAATCACACACCGAAATCAGAATCAGTTCATGCCCATGCCTTTCGGCAGCCAACCGCCGACTACCGTCACATCACAAAACCGCAGAATACCAACAATCTTCACTTGCCCAGGCAACCAGCCGCAACGCCATAACCCGGCAACCCGTCCCAATCCATGGACCAAATCGGAGAACCACGCCCGAAAGCCGATTCAGTCCGCACCTATACCCTTGCCGTTGTTGCCGATGAGGTTGTTAGCCGTGGCGAGAATATGATATTCGGACCTTCAACGGAACATTCCGACACTGGAAACGGGTAGGTTATTGATAACTTGCGCGTACCGAAAGGAATTGCATGTTCCCATGTCAGACAAGTCCTTCAGCACCTGCTTGCGACAATCATCAGCACTGATTACCTGATTACAAGAACTCGCTGAGGAGGAGATAAAGATAGTGGATGCGCAAGGACAACCTCAATGATCCGATGACAAACTTGGCAACTGATGGTTATGCCCTGTTGTTCGAACAGACACAGCTCCGAATTATCCGGTAAGTACAGAACTCAATAGATTCAGCACTTACCGGATAGAATCGTCGCTATCGCTGTGGTGGTGGCTTAGTTTTGGGTTTTGCTGTTGTCGATGAGGCGGATCTCGCCGTCGGCGATGCCTTGCAAATGCCTGCCGTACGGGCTCTTCCCGTACCGTTTGGCCGACTCGAGCAGCTCCCCGCGGGTGATCCACCCGTTCTGGTACGCGATCTCCTCGACCACCGCGATCGGCAGGCCCTGCGCCCGCTGCACCGTACGCACGAACTCACCAGCCTCGAACAGGCTGTCCATCGTACCCGTATCCAGCCACGCATACCCCCGGCCCAACGTCCGCACCCGCAACGAACCATCCTCCAGATACATGCGGTTCAGATCCGTGATCTCCAACTCCCCGCGAGCCGACGGACGCACCCGCTTCGCATACTCCACCACGCGCCGGTCATAGAAATACAAGCCCGTCACCGCGTAATTCGACCTCGGGCGCGCAGGCTTCTCCTCAATCGACACCGCCCGCCCGGTCTCGTCGAAATCAACCACGCCATACCGTTCCGGATCATCCACGTAATAGCCGAACACGCTCGCCCGGCCCTCCTCCGCGTCACGCACCGCGCCACGCAGCACACGGCCTAGACCGTTGCCGTAGAAGATGTTATCCCCCAACACCAGCGCGCACGTATCCCCCGCGATGAACTCCTCGCCCAGCAGGAACGCCTGCGCCAGACCATCCGGGCTCGGCTGCACCTTGTACGACAACCGCACCCCGTACCGGGAGCCATCCCCCAGCAGACGCTCGAAATTCGGCAGGTCCTTCGGCGTCGAAATCACCAAAATATCCCGGATACCCGCCATCATCAACACACTCAACGGGTAATACACCATCGGCTTGTCATACACCGGAAGCAGCTGCTTCGACGTGACCGTCGTCAACGGATACAACCGGGTACCCGAACCACCCGCAAGAACAATACCCTTCACGGTTTCACCTTCCCTCCACGGAACCGCCGCGCGCGGCCAGCTCCGCCTTCACATACGCCCTCAACGACTCCTCCCAATCCGCAGGCGCATAGCCGGCGGCCTCGATCTTCGACAGGTCCAGCGCCGAATGCACCGGGCGCGGCGACACCGGGCCCTTCGCAGACTCGAAATACTCCCGCGTGGTGACAGGCTTGACGGCGTCGCCGTTGCCATTCGTGAGGTCGAACACCATGGCGGCGATGTCCTTCCAGGACCTGACCGCGCCCGACCCCGTGAGGTTGTACGTACCGTACGGCACCGCGGAATCAAGCAGGTGGAAGATCGCCCCGGCCATGTCTTTGGTGAACGTGAGGCGACCGTACTGGTCGTCCACCACGGTCACCTGGTTGAGCGCCTCGTCGGGGTCGGCCACGCGATCCGACAGGCCCATCATGGTCTTCACGAAGTTATGCCCCTGGCCGATCACCCAGCTGGAACGCAGGATGTAATGCCGCGGCGCCTGCCCGACCGCGATGTCGCCCGCGGCCTTCGACTGGCCGTACACGCCCAACGGCGCGAAACCCTCCGTCTCGGTATGCTCCTCGCGCGTCCCATCGAACACATAATCCGAACTCACATGCACCAACGTGATGTGGTGCTCGCGCGCCACCTTGGCCAGCAGCGCCGGGCCGGTGGCATTCGCCTTCCATGCGGCAGCACGGCCTTCGGCGGTCTCGGCCTTGTCGACGGCCGTATACGCGCCGGCGTTGATGATCGTGCCGTACAGGTCCCAGTCAAATTGGTCGTAGGCGGCCGGATCGGAGAAATCGAACGTGTCGATGTCATGGTACTCGAAGTTGTGCAGGTCGTGCGCCTCGGCGTATTCCTTGATGGCGCGGCCGAGCTGCCCGTAGGCGCCGGTGACGAGCGTACGCTTCGGCATCATCGGCTTCGCGTCCTTGAGGAACGGATGATGCAGGTCCGCCTCGCTCCGCTCGGTCTGGTCCAGCGGGATGGGCCACTGGATGTCCAGCGTCGGGTCGGCGAGGTTCACGAACGTGTACGTCTTCTTCTGCTCCAAGCTCCAATGCGCGTTGACCAGATACGTGTACGCGGTGCCATCCTCCAGGGTCTGGAAGGAGTTGCCCACGCCGCGCGGCACGAAGATGGCCTTCGACGGGTCAAGCGTGCACGTGTACACCTCACCGAAGGTGTCGCCGGGGCGCAAATCCACCCAGGCGCCGAACACACTGCCCGTGGCGATCGAAATGTACTTGTCCCACGGCTCCGCATGGATACCACGCGTCACACCACGCTTCGTATTGAAACTGATGTTGTTCTGCACCGGACCGAAATCCGGCAGACCCAAAGCCGTCTCCTTCGCCCGCTGCCAGTTCTCCTTGAACCAGCCGCGGTTGTCGCCGTGCACGGGCAGGTCGAACACGATCAACCCCGGAATATTCGTCCGCACGGCCTTCAAATCCTTCTCAAAATCCATAACTACCTCAAACCTCCCGAACCGGCTCCGTCAATCCAAAACCAACCAGACACAGGCATCGGCGGCACTCCCCGCAAGAAGAACACCGCCGACACGCTCACTGCCCCTGGCGCCTGTAGCGCTCCTCGGTCGCAGCCTTCGTCTTCTCCCACCACTCCGGATGCGCCGCATACCAGTCGATTGTCGCCTTGAGCCCGGATTCGAAATCCGTATGCGTCGGCTTCCACCCCAACTCGGTCTGGAGCTTCGTGGAGTCGATCGCATACCGCCGGTCATGGCCCGGACGATCCTTGACATGGTCGAAGGCGTCCTCCGGCTCGCCCATCAGGCGCAGGATTATGCGCAGCACGTCGATGTTGTTCTTCTCGCCGTCCGCGCCGATCAGATACGTCTCCCCGATACGCCCCTTGGTGAGGATCGTCCATACGGCGGAGGAATGGTCCTCGGTGTGGATCCAGTCGCGCACATTCAACCCCGCACCATACAGCTTCGGACGCACGCCGGTCAGGATATTCGTGATCTGCCGCGGGATGAACTTCTCCACATGCTGGTACGGACCGTAATTATTCGAACAATTGCTGATCGTCGCCCGGATACCATACGTGCGCGTCCACGCGCGCACCAGCATGTCGGAACTCGCCTTGGTGGACGAATACGGACTCGACGGACGGTACGGCGTCTCCTCCGTGAACCTGTGCGGGTCGTCGAGCGCCAGGTCCCCGTACACCTCGTCGGTGGAGATGTGATGATAACGGATATCGTACTTGCGCACCGCCTCGAGCAGGCGGAAGGTGCCCACCACGTTCGTGCGCACAAACGGTTCGGGGTTCGCGATCGAATTATCATTATGGGACTCGGCGGCGTAATGCACGATCGCGTCGTGG
Source organism: Bifidobacterium thermacidophilum subsp. thermacidophilum DSM 15837 (assembly GCF_000426425.1). Taxonomy (NCBI): domain Bacteria; kingdom Bacillati; phylum Actinomycetota; class Actinomycetes; order Bifidobacteriales; family Bifidobacteriaceae; genus Bifidobacterium; species Bifidobacterium thermacidophilum. The sequence continues at coordinate 135,058 of NZ_AUFI01000011.1, read as the reverse complement.
CCGGGCACGATCCGGTCAAGCAGCTCCGCGTCGCAGATGTTGCCGTGCACGAAGTCCATGCGGTCCTCGGGGATGCCCTTCAAGTTATCCAGGTTACCCGCGTAGGTCAACGCATCCAGCACCGTCACATGCGTCCCGGGATGATTGTCTACAACATAATGCACGAAATTCGAACCAATGAAACCAGCCCCACCGGTCACAATAATGTTCTTCGGAACAAACGTCTCAGTCATACTTGCATACTACCCTACGGTACTCATTTTTGCCCATCTACCGTTTTCCCTGTTTTCTAGTTTGAGGTGCAACATTGCCTTTAAGAGTGAGTCGAGCGTTGTTGATTATCAGCGGCGTCCGGGAAAAACGGGTGCCCCCGCTGACGGGAAGTTGTTTCATCCGGTCGTCGCATACTTCGGTCCGCGCCAGCCATCCGATCACGCACAGGGGTGCCGTTGGCACACCGGCCGATGCCGTCAAGTTTTTCTGGGCCAAATCATCTAAGCTAGCGCCCTTGGGTGTTTATGCTTAATAAGCGTTAGTCGCATCGAATCGCCGATCCGATCATGCTGACAGACAAGAAGATCAGCGAAAACGACGGCGTACTCGGCGACGCTGGAATGACATGCATGGAAAACCTACTGATAGCAAAACGTCATGTACAGAATTCAATACAGCTGATAATCCATGACAATCAAAGTATATCTAGAAACATATTATTGTGGCTTTGCCAATCATATTCGAATTTCACTTACCTGATATTCTTCTGTATACATTGGCAATGATATTTTTCACATAACAAAATACCGCACTCTTCGTAACACTAGAAACCAAGAGCCACGTTAATAAGTACACCAACAATCCAACACAAATCACAATAAACGACGACATTTCAGACGAGCCTGAAATATTAACCGGCAATGCACCTTCGCAAAATATGGACAGCAACATTGGAACAAGATTACACAATAGTGATTTCATGATATCTTTCCCAATATTCAGTGAATGGAAAACATCAATAGATGACGCGAACTGAACAATAAAAATACAACCTTCGGACACTAGAACAGCCACAGCCGCTCCGACAGCGCCCCACGACCAGTCAAGTGCTAAGTTCAGCACCAGGCTTACCGGCACCCCGACAGTGTTTGCTATCGCCAAGCGCTTTTCTCTGCCCATTGGTGTCAGTATACAGAATCCGATAATCGCATTGATACTGCTCAAGAATCCAGCGAAGGCAACAATGCGCAGCGGCATCGCGGCATTAATATATTTTTCAGAAGAAACTAATATAGATATTTCTTTTGCAAACACAGCGAGGAAGCAAGCAACTCCAAGATTTGTCTCAACCAGAATTAGCGTTGCCCTTTTAAGTAATAAATAATATTGTTGTTGTTCTTTGGCAAAATAATAAGACAAACGCGATACCAACGTATTTATTACAGCAAGCACTGCAGCAAATACAGCATTTTTTATTTTACTCGCCAATTGATACAACGCAACCTGACTATTGTCAGGCGAACAAAATCCCAACAAAGTAGTATCAAATGACAAATAGACCGCTGAGGCAATATTCAATAGCGCAAATGACTCAAGTGCCTTAACATGCCTCGTTAAGCATAGTGCCCCCTTACCGCTAGAACCAATCTCTTTTCTCAGCCGGATGATGTTGAATACATTGTTACCGCATGTAACCAGAGCTAATATTCCTCCATAAATGATATAATCTCCACTATGGCGAACAAATAGAAAAATGGCGATCAAGGATATTATCTTGAATATTATTGACCTTATTGTGATATATCTGTAATCTTCTAATGCCTGAAAATACCACTCGACTCCATATGACTGCAGTAAGGTACTCACCAAGAACATCCACATCAATGGTGCAATCTTCGCAAGTCTAGGAACCACCAATATTGCAATAGCGAATAACCCCAGAACAACAACCGTACATATCGTAATTATTCGCAACAACTCGCGTACAAGCGTAGCCAATTGTTCTTTATCATCGCGCACTTTCGCGCATTCCCTAATCCCATATGTGGGGATACCAGCTACGCAAAAAGCATTGAGCCATGATGAGATACTCTGTGCGAAATTCACATCGCCATAGCCACTAACAGACAGCGCTCTTGTTACATAGGGGATTGTAATGACACTTACCAACATCGATGACGCAGAAAGCGTGACATTTAATATTGCATTGATCTTTACTGACTTCGCCATGCATTTACCCCCTGTCTCGAGCCAAGCAGTACCACCCATGATCTCGATATTGAAATCGAATACACAAGTAATAATTATTTCTTGATTGCGGCTTCTCACCATTGCATCGAATCTGCCCTTCACTCAAGCAAAATGAAGATGCAGGCCAAACCGTCAAGTATCTAGCAAACCACGCAATTCGGACATCATCAATACACACTGGAACTTGATCTAATCCAAAGATGCCCTTTCGTTCTCCAGAATTTAGCACTTAGCACTTCATACATGTCTACAATTGGGAGTTATCATTCCCTCTGTGAGCATCATCGCACAGAGGTGGAGTTCCGCAATCCCTGTAACGGCAGCACGGCGACCACGTGTGGAAGCTGTCATATTCCTTCACCGCAGCCTCATGGTCCCGCAGCCCAGCGCGGCAGGTCATCTGCAGTTGAAGCGATAGCTGCTGCCCGTTGCGATGAGTTCGCCGGGCGTGAGCATTACCGGCTTGGCAGGACGGTTGTATTTTGTCAAGTTGACTTGTACGGTGTCGTCACTTTTTCTGGACAGTTTCGTCGTCCATTCTGGACGGTTTGGGCTGTCCGGTTTCCTATTGGTGTTGTTTGGCTGTTTCATCAGTGAGTGGGTGTTCCGGTAGGATTCGCCGTGGAACCTGATGATGCGCCCGTGGTGGACGATGCGGTCGATGACCGCGGCGGCCATGTCGCCGTCGCCGAACACGTCGCCCCACCTGCCGGATTCCAGGTTCGAGGCGGACACCACGCTCCTGGTCTCGTAGCTGTCGGCTATGACCTGGAACAGGAGGCGCGCGCCCTCGATGTCGCCGGGCAGGTAGCCCAGTTCGTCGATGACCGGCAGTTCGGCCTTGCCGATCGCATTGAGCTCGGTGTCGAGGCGGTTGTAGCAAATCCGCATAAAAAGCCCATAAATGCTATTATTCTAATATTTATATATTTACGTATTATGCAGTTTCAGAAACAATATTTACATTTGAGATTTAAAAAGTGTTTATTTACTCAGTATTTGACTCAATAGATTACACAATTAATATTATCATTTTAAATCACAACTTCAATAATACTAAAAACCAGTAAGAATATGCTCCATCTATAAAGGTAAAATAATATTCGCGATCATATTATGACATAGAACTATTTGCGTGAACATCGTCAACGTAAATTTGCCTCTGACCACATGTTCTATATTTTATTTAAGGATATATGAAGTAATCATATAAAATGTTTCACAACTTATGATATGGAGATATTATTTGCTGAAGATTTGCCAGGGTTAAGAAGATTTTGATTTTCGTTTTCAAGTCAAACTCGTTGGTATTTGTGACACCAAGCATTTTCCTTAACAGTTGCTTGATACGTCGATGCAACATGAGTTTTTTGATAGAAACACCTATTGGAGTAATCTCATCAATATATACTAAAAATCGAATTGCACTTGGCGCAAAGATATGAATTGTTTTATCTGCATATGACATATCGATAACATGTTCTATAACAATAAGTGCATCTTCTGCTTTTTTAATACTTTTTCCATGACTTAGCGAGTCAGAAGTAATACGATATCGATAGAGCGCTCGAGGAATATAAGCCACTTTCAGCTGCAATCTGAATATTGTGTTCAGCATTAGCATATCTTCAAGCATCAAGATGTTTTCGGGAAACCTCATGCCATCGTCTGTAAATATGTTAGCTTTGTACAAAAATGACCATGAAAAATAACCCAAATGATCTGTATACATCTCCATTAAACATTCCCGTGAGGTGCTGGTCAGATATTTGGGGAATTCTTTTGATAACGTCCGCCCCATCACGTGACTATCATCAAAAGATTCGAAATCGAAGCATACGAGATCTGCATGCTTAGTTTCAGCCAACCGAACAGAATTCGATACAGCATTGCGTATTAATAGATCATCGGAATCGACAAACAGAATATATTCACCACTAGCACAACTCAAACCAAGGTTTCTGGCTGCGCCAGGACCCGCGTTCACTTGAGTTAACACAATAATACGTTGATCACAAGAAGCGATATTCTTAGCAATTGATGCAGAACCATCAGTTGAGCCATCATCAACTATGATGATCTCAAGGTTCGAATAATCTTGACTAAGAATGCTGCGGAGACATTCTTCCAAATACTTCGATCCATTATATACAGGTATAATAATTGAAACTTTTGGTTGCGCCATTTCTTCATTCATATTATTAAATAATAAGATTCTTATATTATCTAAAGCTTTTTTATTTCAATTGCTTGAGATGTAATTTTTACAGAATCCTTCGATTGAGTAAAATCATAATCTGAAGGTATCTTATAAAATCCAGGTCTCCAATAATTATCAGTATCAAGATACTTTGTTTTTTTGAAGAACAGGAAGTGCAAATACATTTTCCCATCAGATTTATTATTATAAATTCCTTGATATGCATCGGATGGTGGTACGATTTTTGATGTAGCCGGATAATAATACCATGCTTGATCTTGACTCTTGGGAACAGGAGATGTATACATCTCCTTAAAAAGCACACGTTGATGCCAGCGTCCAGTAATACTCTGCAATTCATTCCAAGTTTTCACTGGGTCATGGGTGAAATACGAAAAAAAATGACGATACATAAATGATATCACTTTATAGCAAGGATTGACCACTTCCGAAAAATAGCGTTCATCTACCCCAAGGGTCTCATCTTTTTGCATTAGAGATTTCCAGTTCTCACAACATAACATCAAATCAGTATAATGAGATTTAGTTCTTATCGCAGTAAAATGTCCTGCTATACGATCAGCATGCGAGGTGATTACATCATACCTAGACATATTTTCAGCATTCATCAGAATTCCTATATTGCCGAAAATTAGGTCTAAGTCACCAAAAGACCACCAATCATATTTGCTGATAATATCTTTATGAACAATCGCAAGAAAAGGTTTTAAGTCAGCCAACTTATAAGTATGAGCGGGATGAAATGAGATATTTAACCTTTGTGATACAATCTTGCAATATTTGTCATAACTAAGATAAACGAAATGCGTATTAGGATATTGCTTTATAGGTTTCAAGCAATCAGTATAATAATAGAAGTCAACATTATCTTGTTTTGAACATGAATATAAGTATAGATTAAACCATTCTGGCTCCCTTCCAAAGTATGGTATAATCATACATATTTGATTTGTTTTCATTGCCTTTTTCATGTATATTTTTTCGTCTTTTAATATTTTATTTATTGATTTTTCTTTGAGCGTTGCTGTATGTCCTTTTCCATTTGTCTGGCACCAACAATCATCCAAACAGCAAAGAAGCATCTGTACTTGCAGAGTCTCAAAACTATTCTTCTAGATACATCCAAATCAGAAATATCAGCCTTACGCAACGCATTGGCAAATGTACTTTTTGAAATAAGTTCCCTAAATCTTTTTCTGTTTTCTAAGAGACTAAATTTTGCACCTCGGTTAAAGGTGTCATTCATTAGACACAGTAACAAGCGGTCACATAAATAGAGTGGATAAATGTCTCTATCAACGGAATCAACCGATTCTAGGTCTTCCCCTATTTCACTTATTGTTTTGTCTACGTTTCTCAAATATTCTGGATCATATTTTCGAACTACAGAATCAGTATTGTATCGATATGCGTACACACAAGATGGAGTTGTAATCACACGAGGTTTTGTTAAGGCAAAACGTACCATAAACTCTTGGTCGACACCATTAACCAAGGAAGCCTTGAATACTAACTCATTTTCCACTAAATATTGAACATCGAACAGTTTCCCCCAAACCGTGCCTTGATCCGTTCCAACCGATAACGCATACCGTAGAATATCCGATTCAGAAGTACAAGTCTGAATTTTCTTATAATAATCTATGGCTTTTGCATATCCGCCGACAACCCGACTATGATTTGCAAATACTGCATCAATTCGAGACTGAGATGTTGCCGCTTTCAGCATATTCTCTGCCGCTTTCGGCTCCAAATAATCATCAGCATCCACAAAAATGAGATACTTTCCACGCGCCTCATGAATTGCTCGGTTACGGGCGACTGCCTCCCCCGCATGTTCCTGCACCACTACATGGATATCGTCCCCGTCGAGTAGTCCAGATTGCAACGTCTCAACATTTTCGCTCTTGCCATCAATCACAACAAGAATTTCATAATCAATATCATGAATTATGGATTGGTTTCGAACGCTGGTTATGCAAGTTCGTAAATCCACTAATCTAGCATGATAGACAGGAATTGCAAAGGATATCTTAAGCTGCGATTCCATTAGATATCCCACTTTCCGAGGAGGATCTTAATTTTCTTTGTTAATTTCGGCCCAAGGATTTTTGAAAGTATTTTTGTCTTACTTCTACCAGTCCATGAGCCATCGAAGTGATGTACTGCTACCGTCCGTTGGGTAAAGCGTTCCTCACCGAATTCCCAATCGATTGGGCAAAAATAGTCGGATGGATATATATCCACATTATTGATTATTTGTTTTGTATTATCTCTCTTCAATCCAAAATAATCAAAATAATGCGTCACAGCCCATGTATTTGGCGAAAGATCGTAAGTACCGTCATCCCGCACAAATTTCTTATGTTGATATTCCTCTAATAAGTCCCCCGCAACCTTTGACCCCTTCGCAAATCCCATCAGCGCTGTTTGCAAGTATAAGTCTGGCTGTTGAAACCCAATAAATCCGTCATGTACCAAATAATCGTCCAAAGATGACAAGAGCTCTAAATCCGTATCGCAATACACGCCCCCATAATTATAGAGAGCCCATAACCTTATGAAATCACTCGCATATGCATACTTTTTCGCTTCATACGCTTCTTTAACAAACTCATACTTATCAACCGGGAAATTATGTTCATCCCATTTCATTATCTGGTAATAAGGGCAGAATTTTTCCCAAGATTTAATGCACCGTGAAACCATTTCCGGATATTCTGATTCGCCCAACCAGACAAAATGAATAATTTTAGGTACCATATCTCCCTCACTTATATGGAATGACCTGATAATAGTTCCCCACCATTGGAAACGCCAACAGCCAAACCGTAAAAACTAAGAATATTATTCCATATCCAAAATACCTTATACGTTTCTCCGTTATCTCCCTCATTGTTATAGGAATAGTATAAACAATAAAGAATGAGAAGTACATTGCCATTCGTACCATCAAAGGCACCGCAGATTGGAGCAATGATGACACTAAGGCCATAAATTGAATTGAAAGAACAAAGTTATATATAATTTTATCTCTAGCCTCTTTTTCTAGATAATAAACTGCCATCATCAAGCCAGCCACAAATAGATTAATAACTATCATCGATGTACTGTTTAGCTCAGTATCATCTCTTTCAAAATATGCACTGAACCTAGTTCCGCCAAGTATCATTGGAATTATCTTTTGCGCTACAAGTCCAAAGATAATCACTACACAACCATAAAGTAATGATAGTCTAGTTTTATTCTTCGCCTTCGTAAGAAATATATAAAATATAAAATATGCAATAAATACTACTGAGCTGGAATGAATCGTGGCTGATATTAGCAATAACAATATACTGAATAGATAATTCCCTCTGATCATCAGAGCAAAAGCCATACAAATAATACCAATGGCTGTATATTGCGCAATCAAGGAATACGACTGCAAATAATTAAACGTTAGAAAGTACAACAATGAGAATACAGTCAACGGTACTTGTAATGTTGTTGCCAATACATACACTCCGACGGTTTGAATCAAGGCAACCACCGCAAACATTGCTACGTAATTTCCGCCAAGCGCAAATACTATTTTATTCAGCTCTTGAAAACCGCGATCTGTATGTACATATCCATAACCCGAATTGATATTCCCGAATTCTTGTTCATAGAGCTGGTAATCGGCACCCAATTCATTCCTCGTGGCTTGCAAATAAAAATACGGGAAGCCCGCCAATATCACAAGTACGGCGTTTGACAGTTTGAAATCTTTATGCTTCTCCGTCCAGCTATTTTTCTGCCCAAATCGCTTCAAATCATATGCAACCGAGAACAGCACCGATACAGCAACTGCAAGAAGATATTCTACCATTTTCCCTACCTGAAGGTAACATCAGTGAACTATTTTTGCCTTAAGCAAGACAAATCGACTAGAATATACATATCCTCAAACCCCGTTCCTAATCCTTATAACCAACTTCAGACACTATTGTTAGAGTATATCGAAGTGTATGACAACCGATCTGAAGTATCATTCTCCAAGGGTGTAAGTAAGATTTACATGCAAGGAATCCAGCTGATTTTTATCCTTATCCGAGGGGTATGACAAACAGCTAGTGTTGGAAATATTTTGGAGAAGAAATTATGTTTTCAGTTTCACAACACGGTGAGCCTAGTCAAATATTACAAGGCAATCAGCATATCTGCATTGCCGTAGCCGCACATAAGAACTATCGCATGCCTGAAGATGACATGTATCTTCCCGTGCAGGTCGGGAAAGATTTACATCCAGATGTCAATCTGGGAAAGCGATTTTCCGCCGATAATTCTGGAGATAATATTTCTTCATTAAACTGCTATTACTCTGAACTTACTGCATTATATTGGATTTGGAAAAATAATACCGCGCCGTATCGTGGATTAGTACATTATCGGAGACATTTTGAGACGACAGACGCTCTCACTAGAGTAATGCATCGCAACCGCTTTGACAAGATAATCAGGGAACCAGAAGTAGCAGAGCTTCTCGCCGATACCGACATCATTCTTCCGCATATACGCAATTATTATATTGAGACTGTATACAGTCATTATGCGCACACTTTCCCTGTCGAGCAGCTTGATGTAACGAAAGACATTATCAAAGAGAGCGTCCCCGAATATCTTCCAGCGTTCGATGCTGTCATGAAGAACACCAAAGCGCATATGTTCAACATGCTGATTATGAAACATGACAAGCTTGACGAATATTGCAGTTGGCTATTCCCGATTCTCTTTGAACTTCAACATCGTATTGACCCGTCACAATATGATGCTTTTAATGCAAGATATCCGGGCAGAATCAGCGAGATGCTACTCGACGTATGGATTAACACTAACGGATATTCGTACCGGGAATTGCCCATCATCAGCACCGAACCAGTCAATTGGGCAAAGAAAGGAACTTCATTCCTCGCAGCGAAATTCACTGGGAAAAAATACAGCAAAAGTTTCTGAGCAGAATGATTTGAAATAATGACCGCTATGAAAAAACGAATCGAATGGATAGATATCGCCAAAGGGATTGGCATCACACTGGTCAGCTTTGGACATCTACGCAACGGAGACGGGCAAAGCGTTTGGCTGCCTGCCCTAGATTCACTCATTGCCGCGATTTACCTATTCCACATGCCGCTCTTCTTCTTGCTTGGCGGCATCACGTTTAGCATGAGGGGGGGGTATGGCAATTCCTCAGGCGGAAAATTAAGACGCTCCTCGTTCCCTACTACATTTTCTCACTCTACTTTCTTGCTAAACCTTTCGCTGTCCTGCTAGTGCCCCGGCTTCGAGCCGAGCTCAATGCCGGGAGAAGCTATTCCAGCGCCGGAAAACAATTTATCGATGTGCTGGTCATGGGTAACGGCCTTTGGTTTTTGATGGCATTCTTTGTAGGCGAGTCGCTGATGTACGCAGTAGCAACAATGTCTAACCGTACAGGACAATGCCAGCTTCTCATTATCGCTACGGGTCTAATCGCCATCTTAGTTTATTCCCTATATCATGGCGTTCTATCGCTTCCAGAGCTCCCTTTCCAGCTCGACCGCGGCGTTCAAGTCCTCGGTTATATGTGTCTTGGTTACGCGTTCAAACGTACATTGATCGTTCTCACGCGTCGACAGGGAGCCATCCTCTTTTTCTTGGGTACGTCCCTGTTCTCGATACTCGCGATTATCAATGGCTTCTGCACACCTCCTATCGCCGCATTTGAGGCGATTCTCGCTGCAGTCACCGGATTGGTAGCTGCCATCGGATTCAGTGCAGCGATGGCCCATAATCGCGTGTTTGCTTCCATTGGCGAAAACAGTCTCGTGTACTATGCGTTGAATGCTCTCACCCTCAACATTTGCAAACTGGGAGTCTTCCGCGTGCTCAATATCGATGCCACAACATGGCCTTGGATTGGGCAGCTTCTCATGGGCATTGTCGTAACAATCCTTGCCCTTGCACTGCTCGCGATTGAAAACGCAATTGTTCAGCGCTGGTTGTGGTGGACGATCGGAAAACCGCGTCCTGCTGCAACTGTTTCCGCTATGCACGCCAAATCCAAGTAATAACCTTCGAAAAGCCAGTGTGGTGTGTGGCCTAAACCACGCACCACGCCAACTCACTACCGACCGGTTACTTCACCATCACTGCCAGCTGATACGTGGCATCACCCGTGGTGACGCTCACGGTGCTGGTGCCGGCAGTCACGCCGACGATCAGGCCGGTGCCGAGGACAGTGACTGCCGTCCCATCGGACCACCACTTCTCATCGGACATGGTCACGGTCTTGCCGTTCACACCAAGTTGCACGGTCTTACCGGCGGTGATGGCGAGCGCACAGCCCGCTACCCCGCCGCCGATCACAGTGTCCGACTCTCTGTGCACGAACTCGCGGCGCGATTCCACCGCGGCGGGATGGAAATACGTCGCCCGCGCCACCCCTTGTGCGTCCGCCGCCGGTGCACGCACCGTTCGCGCCACTTGCCGGCCAGACGCTGCGCGGCCGGCGCGCAATAGTACGGCCCGCCGGTCCACGCTCCGGTCTTCAAGCGCGCGGGACGGTACGGACGGCACGACTCGTTCTCGTTGGACGGGTTCCACAGGTTGCGCCTCAACTCGCGGCCGACGGTCGACGGACTATGCCCGATCACCGCCGCAATCTGGCGGATCGACCGGTGCCCGCGGAAACGGAGCCTGTCGATCAGGACCCGCTCGTTTGCCGTCAGGTGGCTGTAGGATGACATCGGTGCAACACCTTTCTAGGGCTTGCTGTTTTTCTTTCAACCCACAACCCTAGCCGAGGTGTTGCACTCGCACTTTGAAAACGGGATGGCAGTATCAATCAGATAACCGTTGTTATAAGAGTATCTAAATGTCCTCGGAGACACGGCTTCAAGAGCGCGAATCTATAGAATACGTTGATTGCATCTATGTCTATCCTCTGGAATACTTTGCCCGATGCGCTATACGACTGAAAAGACCAAGATAACAGAGAGCACACAACCGATTCATCATTATTGTGCCACCTGGCACAGTGGTCTTGAAGAACTGATTATCCGATAGAACGATTCGGCAGAGGGGATGATTCAATGGAATATAATCTGAGGAGAATTACTTCATTCCCTTTCAGAGTAATCAATAAATTCAAGACGCAGAGATTGTCAGGTATCATAAAGACGGTTAGAAAGCGAGTGTGAAAAATGAGTATCAAACGAACACTTAAAACCATATATCGAACTACAGGGCCATTACATGCATCTCGCTCGCGCTTGACAGAGTCGGCAGCTATGAAGATACTTGCTGACTATACTCCTGATCCCAATACAACCTGTGCGGCTAACAACACTTTGGATCCTCAGTATGATCTGCAGATTATTGTCCCTGCTTATAATGTAGAGATGTTTGTGGCCCAGTGTCTGGAGTCCGCACTGCGTCAGAAGACGAGGTATTCCTATATCATCACAGTGGTGAACGACGGTTCCACCGACCGGACATCAGAGATCATCGAATCGTACTCTACACAGCATTCGGATCGCCTGGAAGTAATTAATCAGGAGAATCAAGGATTCTCTGGAGCAAGAAATATCGCCTTGAAACATCTGAAGGGAAGATACATCACATTCCTTGATTCAGACGATATGTTGGAAGATGGCGCGATAGAAAGCTTACTAAACTGCGCAGAATCATCCGGTTCTGATATCGTTCAGGGCGGATGGCTGGAATTTGCAAACAGGAGGGGTACCAAGACACAAGTTGTTAATCAATTAACCGGCTATCCATGGGGAAAGGTGTATCGGGCAGAAGTGCTTGAACACTTCAAATTCCCGGAAGGATATTGGTTTGAGGATACGCCAATATCGTTTATTCTATTTGGCGCTGGATACAGCAGCACGATTATCCATAATATAGTTTACCGATATCGGATCAATCCAAATGGAATTACATCAACCAGCGGTTCATCAAGGCGCAGTGTGGAATCGTTCTATATTACGGCACTTTGCTTGAAGGAATTTCCGGCGTTTCATGTCAGGTATGACCAGCGCGCATATGGGTACTTTTTGCGCCAATGCCTGATGAACTGGTCAAGGACAAGGAAAAGGCCAAAGGACGTGAGAGAAGCAATATTTGTACTGGAGAGCGGGTTGTTGGAAAAATACTTCAAAGACATGCATAGCGAAAAAAACGTGGGCGTAGAGACTGCACTTCGGAAGAGGCAGTTTCAGAAATTTGAAGTGTTGGCTCGGACAAGATGAAGAGAATCGAACATAAAGACTGATAGAAAGACAATGTATTTTGTCAAGTCGGCATTTCGTTTTTAGTCATGTATTTTTTTCGGGTTTAGGCAGTTACACGCATTTTTCTTATTTTCCTGGTTGACTGGCGGTGTTCCCGGGCATCGTCTCGAGGGTGCCGTCGCGTTTGGCCTTGCCCGGCTGGAGTACAAGCTCGGCCGTCTGGTGGAACCGCACGCCCAGTCCCATGTCGATCGCCTTCATGCCCAGCCCGATCGCGAGATGCGTCTTGCCGCGCCCGGTCTTGCCGTAGAACACCAGGTCCTGCGCGCGCTGGATGAAGCCGAGTCCCAGGAGCCCGACCGGGCGTGTAGCCGTCGGGAAGCCCGGTGTCCGTGAAGTCGTAGCCGTCGAGGCCCTTGATGACGGGGAACCGGGCGCGGCGCAGGAGCCTGTCGTGCTTCGCGCGTTCCCTGTTCGCCAGTTCCGTGTCGGGCAGGCGGTGGACGGCGTCGACCTGGCGGGGCGTGGCCCAGCCGGCGAACTCGTCGATGCTCGCCTTGGAGATGAACAGCTTGCGGGCCTTCTCGTAGAGCCCTTCGTCCGTCTTCGTGCCCGTCGCCCGCCTCCCTGCACGCCGGCGTCCCCGGCGGACGCGATGTCGTATTCGCCCGGGTCCGGCCTGTCATCGTCGTATTCGATACCCGTCACGCCCTCGGCGAGCCTGGCCGCGAGCAGCGCGACGCCGGCCCGGTCCGTACCACCGGTCGCGTCACCGTGGAAAGGGAGACCTCCGCGCCATGCTCGTCCCCCGACCGCTCCCAGATCCTGGTCGCAGTATGCCGCTGCTTGCGCCAGTTCGCACGATCCCCCGCGAGCCACTGCTGCGACCGCGGGCAGATACAGGTCCGACCGCCAACGCGCGCGGCCTCCCCGACGCCGGCACGGCCGACAGATCCTCCTTCGCCAGGTACTTGCGCACCGTCGGCCCCGCCGGCATGCGTCTTCCGCGCGATCGACGCGACGGACTCCCCGTTCCGCCGCAAACAACGGATAGACTGTACTTGCGGCATGCCGGTCATAACCCTTCCCAGTCCTTTCTGGTGGAGATACAAGCACCATCCAGTCAAGACCAATACGTGGTCGGCATGCTCTGCCTAAACCCAAAAAATCTTCGTGACTAAACCCGCAACAACTAATTGGACACAAACACGTTCGGGCAGGTACTGATCCTCAGACGCGTGATGTCATCCGCCCCGGTGTACAGGACATGCGACTGCACGACCGTGTCCTTGACATCGAGCAGTTTCCTGTATCAGGTATCCGAGCAAGCCATTCCGGCCCTCCCGCCAAGTGAATGTTGAAACGCTGACACCTTACAGGAGACGGGATAGCTTCTTCAATACACGACCACCAATCAAAACACCCCTCCCACAACACTAACTACCCACAACCATGTCCGAAGCCTCATATTCTTCTCATCCTGACACTTTTTCGAAAATTGCGCCGCTGCCAACCCATCTCAGAAACAATGACGCGGTTGGTGTGGTACACGGCCAAAACCACGCACCACACCAACCGCTACCGACCGGCTACTTCACCGTCACTGCCAGCTGATACGTGGCATCAACCGTGGTGACGCTCACGGTGCTGGTGCCGGCAGTCACGCCGACGATCAGGCCGGTTCCGGTGACGGCGACCGCCGACCCATCGGACCACCACTTCGCATCAGGCATACTCACGGTCTTGCCGTTCACACCAAGTTGCACGGTCTTACCGGCGGCAATGGCGAGCGCACCGTCCGTCACCCCGTCGCCGGTGATGCCGTTGGTTGTTGGCGGCACTGTCTGGCAGCTCAGCGTGTTCAGTGTGTCACCTCCGGTCCAGGCCATGGTTCCTTTCAGTTCCATGCCTGCCTGCTGGGCTCCGGGGGTTTGTTGCGAGCCGCCGTCGTTGAAGATCACGCGGTAGGTGCCGGTTCCCAGGTCGGGGACTTCGTACCGGTACATGCCGGCTTTCGCGCAACCGTCATCAGCGGTCAGCTGGGTCATGGCGACGCCCGGCCATGTTGCGTTGCTCTTGGCTGTGGTGCCGTCGCCGGTGTATACGTAGGCATACAACGCGTTCCAGCCGCTCGGCTTTGACGCGTACACCACGTTCTTGGTTTCGCTGCCGGTCTGGCTTGCGGTCACGGCAACGTCAACGGTCGCGGTGACCTTTCCAACGCTCGCGGTAATGGTCGTAGTACCGGCTTTGAGCGCCGAGACACGGCCGTTGGCGTCCACCGTGGCAATCAATGGACTGGATGAAGCCCAGGTGACCGTGCCGGTTGCCGTGCTCGGCGTGACAGTGGCAGTCAGCTGTGCAGTTGCCCCGGTGCTCAGGCTGAGCTTGCCGTCAGTCACGCCGTCACCGCTGATGGCCACCTTGGTGGCCGGGGTGCTGCATTGCACTGTTTCCAGCGACGTGTCCCGTCCGTCCCACTGCACCGACGTACCTCGCGTGAACGCCATGCCGGCGACCGTATCCGCGGGATACCGGTTGCTGGAGCTTCCATTGTCCGAGAAAATCACGCGGTAGGTTCCGCTGCCCAAATCAGGCACGTCCACACGGTATGTCCCGGCTTTCGCGCACCCGTCATCCGCGGTGAGCCGTGTCATGGCAACGCCCGGCCAAGATGCGTTGGATGCTGCGGATGCGGAACCATCATCCTTGTAAATATAGGCGTTGATGGTGTTCCACCACGAGGGCTTGGTCGCATACACCACGGTTGCGCCGGTTGTCTGACCGGAACCGCCCGTGCTGGAGCCACCTGTGCTGGAACCGCTGCCCGAATCGTTCGTCTGATAGTAGGCGCTGACCGCATAGGCTTTCGCGGTGCCGGCGGTGATCTTGCCGCCGGAGACGGTGATAGTGCCGCCGTTGACCTGGTCGGTGTAGGTGCCGTCGTCAAGGGTGGTGTCCGAACCGGCTAGGTTGACGTCGCCGCCCATGTTGGCGATGACCACGCCATCGTCATCGGCCTTGCCGTCCTTAGCGTAGCGCTCGACCATGAGGCAGGAGTTCTGGCTCTGGCAGTTGCGCAGGTACTCGCTGTTGCCGTTCACCTTGTTGCGGAAGTGGTTGACCGCCACCACGGCCTTGTCCTTCCACATGTTGTCGCCGGCATCGCCCAGCTGGGACTGCTCGGCGAACTGCGCGTTGTTGCCGCCGGAACCGACCGGGCGGTTGAAGTACAGCGGGGCGCCGCCGGCACGGGAACCGACGATGGCCCAGCCCATACGCAGCTGGTAGTCGTTAAGGCCGGTGGATTCCTTGTCGCCGTTCGCATAGTTGTCATGCGATTCAACCCAGGTGACCAGCTGATCATCCTTCGCACCGCCGTTACGCAGGTTCGACAGGTTGCTGGCGTTCAGGCTGCTGCTCTTGATGGCCGCACGCACGGTCTTGCCGTAATCGGAGGCCGTGGCGCCGCCGCCATCGGAGGAGTACTGGGTGAACATGTTGGTGTAGCCCGTATAGCTCAGGCTGCTGTCGCCCTGGAGCACTTCGCCGTACTGGTACTGGGCGCCGTTCTTCAAAATGGTCTCCCAGTACACGGAATGCTGCGGAAACTCGTCAGGAAGCTCAACGTGCTTGGCCGCATCGAAGCGGAAACCATCCACGCCGTCATTGACTGCTTCGACGAGGAAGTCCTTCATCTTGTTGGCGGCGGTCTGATTCTCCGTGTTGATATCCCACAAGCCGAGCAGATGGCAGTGGGTCACCTGCCAACGGTTGCTGTAGTTGATCTGGTCGCCGGCGTTGCCCGGGCAGTTGGTACGCGAGTGGAACAGGCTGGTGTCCTTCCAGTCGCTGCCAATTGCGTTCCAGTCGGACGTGAAGTGGTTGGCGACCACGTCAACGATGATACGCACGCCGTACTTGTGGGCTTCGGCGCACATGTCCTTTAAATCCTGCTCGGAACCCACTACGAAGTTGCCGATGGTCGTGTCCGTCGGCTGGTAGACGTAATACCAGTTTTCGGTGAATTTCTTGCCGTTGGCCGGGTTCGTCTTGACGGCGCTCATCGGCTCGGTCTGAACCGACGTGTAGCCCGCCTCGGCGATCGCCTTCATGTTGTTCTTGATAGTGTTGAACGACCACATCCACGCGTGGAGGATTGCGCCGTTCTTCATATCCTTGGTCAGGCCATACTTCGCGCGGGCGGCTTCGAAATCCGCATTGCCCAGCGTATCGGTATAGCTGTCACGGCCGGTTCCGGCGGCGAGCGCCGTCTGCGTACCGACAATGGAGAAGCTGGCGAACAGCATGGCGCATGCCATGACACCGGCCAGAATGACGCGCATCATGGCATGTGGTGCGCGGTGACGCTGTGTTCCCACGGCGTCGGATGAGAGTTCAGTCGACCATCGACCAGTACTCATTGAGCCTCCTTGACTCGTTGAAGCCGGGCATCGCCTCTGTGGAATACCACGGCTCGATGATGTATGGCGCCTGACACTGTTGTCTGACGCCAGCCTCAGTCTAGGCTGGTCGCAAGCCTGAAAACGATTGCAGAAACCATGTCCGCCGGCTTATCAAACAGTTGCATCGTCGAATCCACAAACGGTTCTCACTGTTCGCAACACTGATGCCCAATGTGTTGTCAAAGCGATTTCGACACGCCGGGCGTGTTGAATCACCAGGGTGAAACATGACAATACGGCGTTGCAACATGCCATGCCGGTATTGCAATTTTCATCACCGCTGCCGAATATTCAGCACGAGCGTTTCAGACAAATATACGCGGATATTCGAAATACAAAAATGTAACGTTTGCATAAGATTTGCATGCATACTGCCGGTCTCTGCTTGCCTGTTTCGTTCAGCCCTCGACATCAAGCGTGCCGAGCAGGGCCTTGTGATCGGAGCCGGAAATTGTCACTGTCTCCAGATCCCCGACCACGACACTGCGGTCGTGCACGATATGGTCGATCTCCACCAGCGACGGCACCTTGACCCGGCCGCCGAACAAGGTGATATTCGCCGGATATGTCATATGGAACCACGAGCCGTTCTGCTCACCGGCGTCAACGAACCGGTCGCCAAGCAGGAAACGGAAGCTTGCATGATCCCATGTGGAATTGAAATCACCCATAAGCACGAACAGACGGGCATTCGACTGCAACTTCGCAATACTGTCAAGGCCGCTGTTCCACAGGCCCTGATTTCTGGGCCGAGGAGAGAAAGGATGCACGCTGCCGAAGCACACCGTTCTCGACGCCATACGCACACATGCCGACGGCACGCTGGACGCCTCAATGGTGATCAGATCGCCGGTTGTGCTGACGGGCTTTGCGGCGGTGTACAGCACGTTCACCCCGCCGTTGTCGTGGCCGGTCGGCGTGGCCACCACCGAGTACGGCAGCACACCGCCCAGCCCGGCAGCCGCCAGACGTTGCAACAGGCCCGTATTCGCCTCCTGCAAGGTCAGCACCTCGACATGCTCCTCGCGTACCGTGCGTACGATCTGCTGCGCATCCGCCAGACCATTCTTGGTATTCAAGGTCATGACGCGGGCATACCGGTCCGCGGAACCGCCCGTGAGGCTCGATACCGACGGCAGTTCGTGGGTACGCTCATCCGACGTCCAGATATACCCCCAATGCCAGCACAATTGGGTCAGCAAGCACAACGTGCACACCACAGCGAGCGCCCGACGACGTCCGATCAACGCGCACACCAGCGTAACCGCTGAAACGCACGCCATCCACGGTACGAACGCGACCACCACAGGGATATACTTCTTGCCGTCAAGCCCGTTAGGAGTCATGCGCAGGACCATGATGCCAATCACCGCAAGCGTGATCAGCCACAAGACGGTGAACAACGGGCGTGCGCGCAGGGAATCCTCGCGCTGCCAATCGCCGTACAAATCCTGATCGGTGTCGACCTGATCATACAGCTGCTGGACATCACCCATGCCATACCTCGTTCCATGATTTCTTGATTCCAGGACGCGAGATTCCCTGCGAAATCCGCGCGAAACCCCGCGTTCTTGCCATGCGGCCCTGCCGCAAACTCCCCGGAAGCGGCATGCGACCACCTTAGTGCACCAGCGACGAGTGTGACAGACGGTGTTACAGAAGTCTCACGAAACAAGAATATACGGCGAAGTTTGCGTGGATGCTCGGCGGCACAGCTGCACATGAAGCCGAACGTATGCGGTTCAGCGAGTGCCGGGCACTTCAGACACACTTCAGGCGCACCTCGAACACGTCTCTCACACGGTGGCGGTCAGCCCCTGCCACATGATCTGTGTGCGCTGCGGCGCCGCACCTACCCCGTAATGTTTGCGCATACTGATGAGGATGGTACGCAACGCGGCATTGGTCTGGTTGGCGGCAATGCGGAACTTGTCGAACTCCTTGCCATGGGGG
Source organism: Bifidobacterium thermacidophilum subsp. thermacidophilum DSM 15837 (assembly GCF_000426425.1). NCBI lineage: Bacteria > Bacillati > Actinomycetota > Actinomycetes > Bifidobacteriales > Bifidobacteriaceae > Bifidobacterium > Bifidobacterium thermacidophilum. Next base: position 115,931 of record NZ_AUFI01000011.1, on the reverse strand, counting down.
TCTTCGATATCCGCGGATGGCGGGAGCATCGGGCGAACCATCGGCGCCAGACTGATCACCGAATTGAGCCGTTCCTGGATGGTACGGCCCTGTACCATGCCATGCTCGGCGCAATATTGGCATAGCGCAGCGAATTCCGTAAGCACGAAGGTATAGCGAACCGCCGTTGGCGCAAGGGTCACAATATCTTTACGCTGTGAAGCCTCGAAGCACAGAATCAAATCGGCCTCCTGCGCGATCTGTCTGGTCAGACGCCGCGAACGGAAGCCACTGGAATCAATGCCAATGCTGGACATGAGCCGGGCGCTCGACGGATCGATGGGATGCATGGGCAAGCCCTTGGTGCCGGCGCTGCTCACCGTGATGGAAGTGCCGGAAAGGTAGCGGGACAACAGCAACTCGCCCATGGGCGAGCGGCAAATATTACCGGTGCACACGAACACAATCTGCATACGACCTACCCTTTTCACGGCTGGGAGTCTTCTTGGGGAAGACCTATAAGCCACCATTCTACCGGGACGGCACGTCTTTGTGAACGACCATATAGAAGACCATCTCGACCGGGGCTTGGGGGGAAAAAGGGGAAGAGACCTCGGATGAACTCTATGAATTTCAGCAATCATCGAAAACATGCCATTGAAACACTTTGTACGGTGGCATGAAACAACATTGCAGGGCAATGTGTTGGATTGATATCGCAAACATGAGAAGCTACCAATTTGTCGTTCAGGGTCAGGGTATACTCGACCCCAGAACATGCCGTGAGCCCTACAAACCAGTTCGATATTCAAGAGCCGAAACGGTCCGTACTTCTTCAAGCATGGATAGGGGGTGGGGGGAGGGGCTCGTGACAAACGTGAAGACAGGAGAGAACAACACATGCCAGCACGGGAAGGCTCCGCGACAGCAGTACAGTCCCCAGACCGGCTACAGCAGGATATTCCTGCACCGCCGGCCCAGCAAGGCACGCCACGAGTAGCCTCATCCGGCACGAGGCAACAGCCGCGGGCCGCCAAGCACGAGACAACCGGCCGAAACCATGAAACATCGTTCTTCGATGGGTCATATTTCGCGCCGGACGAGCAAGGCATCTTCCACCGCACCGGCAATGGCGATCCGCCGCTGGGAGTCTCTGTGCCTCGCTGGCGATACATGTACAACGCCACGCTGATTGCACTCGACACTGTGATGATTCTGATCGCATGCAGTCTCGTGTTCCTCTTCAACCATCATGGGTACCAGTCCCTACTGGCCAACCGCGGGCAAATTGATGGAGTCACAGGATTCCTTGTCATCGTTTGTGTCTCCAATCTCATCTGTCTAAATATCTGCAGGAGCTATGAACGGCACACCATGGGCGAAGGCTACGGGTTGTATACGAAGCTCATCAACTCGCAGCTGCTGAACTTCGTGATGTTGTGCTCAGCTACCTATATTTTCAAACTGGACATTCCCCGTAGCTTTGTCTTCCTCGTACCCATCATCACGCTGGCCCTGCTCATCATCGAACGCTGGCTGATGCGGCTGTCGCTCCACCGCAACCGCAGGAATGGCGAATACAACTATCCGACTGTCATTGTCGGCTCACCAGAGGGCATACGCGAAACCATCGCCAACCTCGGGGCAAACAATCCCCTCGGATACAAGCCCATCGCCATCTGTCCGATCGCTTCCACGCGTAAGACCGACAACGCGGACTCGCCGCAGCATCTTGTCTCCGTCCCGTTCGAGCCAGCCAGTGACCTCGAACGCCGTCTGAGAATCCTGCCGCTCAATTCACACCTGCCGCAGGCCGCGAAACGGCTCAACGCACAGACCGTGCTCATCACCGACGTGCTCACCCGGGATTCGGAAACCATGCGGACGCTCTCGCTCGCCGTGGAATCCATGGGGATCGAACTTGCACTGACCACCAAGGTCGCGGACATCGGCGGAGGCGAACTGCGATTCCGCAACAACCCGACCACACCGGTATTGACAGCCAAACTCCCGCAATACACAGTCGCCACGCGAGTCATCAAACGCCTGTTTGACATCGTTCTGTCCACTATCGCAACGATTGTGTTGTCACCCCTCATGATCTGGGCTGCAATCATGGTGAAAAAAGAGGATGGTGGACCGGTACTCTATTCACAACAGAGAATCGGAATCTACGGCAAACCGTTCACCATGTACAAATTCCGCTCGATGCGTACCGACGCTGATGCGGTCAAGGCAAAGCTGGCTAAGGAACGCCGCATCGAGGACCGGTTCATCTTCAAACTGAAAGATGATCCACGAATCACGAAAATCGGGCATGTCATTCGGAAAACCTCAATCGACGAACTGCCCCAGCTGTTCAACGTGCTGAAAGGCGACATGAGTCTGGTGGGCCCCCGCCCGCCGTTACCGGAGGAGGTCGCACGATACGATTCGCTGTATTCCACTCGTTTGCTCGTCAAGCCTGGAATTACCGGGCCGTGGCAAATTTCCGGTCGCAGCGATTTGTCGAAGGAACAGTCAGAAGTCATCGATGTCTCCTATGTCCAGGACTGGTCGATCACCGGCGACATCGCAATTCTGTTCAAGACAGTGTCGGCAGTGCTGAAAGGCACAGGATCCTACTGATCACGCTGACCGGCGACAAGCCGGCGGATATCCGGAACCGTGCCGAACCGGTTCGATTCCGCAATCACCTTTGCGGAAGGTCTTGACGCGTCGGGAAGGGGACGTATCACGGCATTCCGTCACTTCTTCCAAAGGGCGGCAGCTTGGACAATCATGCCCGGGAGGCCGCCCTTTGTGCGTAGACCCGACTATCATGGGATTCTCCAGAGCAATCACAAGGTCTATGCCCGCCCGGACGAGATGTCGCATAAGTCAAGCGGAATGAACCGAACGAAACGGGTGAGGTATTGAGTAGGAGAGAACAGCACAGGCAGCCACGCACGGCAGATGAATCCGGCATCGGCGTCAAACAAGGGCGGTCAGGCCAAGCGCGTCAGCCGCAACCTTCAAGCAAGACGCTCAGCTCAGCCGACGCCTACGTGGACGGGCACCTCAGCAGAACCGCACTCGCCTCCCTCATCATCCTCACCTTCATCACCTTCGTCGGCAACTTCACCCAGTTGCAGCTCAGCTCCGCGTTGCCCACCATCGTCAAAGACTTCCACATCAGCGTCACCACCGGGCAATGGCTCACATCCGTATTCCAGCTGGTCATGGGCGTCATGGTGCCGCTCACCGCATACCTCACCCGGCGGTTCACCACACGGCAGATCGTCATCACCTCCATGCTCGTGTTCACCGCCGGTTCGATACTCGCCTGGCTCGGGCCGACCTTCGTGGTCATTCTGCTCGGGCGAATCCTCGAAGCCATTGGCACCGGCGTCATGTGGCCGGTCCTGCAGATCACCGTGTTCTCCATCTACCCGCTCTCCCGCCGCGGATTCGCCATGGGAACCGTCGGCATGGCAATGAGCGTCGCGCCCGCGATCGGCCCGGTGATTGGCGGGTGGCAGACCGATGCGAACGGATGGCGCTCAATTTTCATGACGTTGACGGTCATCGGCGCGGCTTCGGTGCTGCTGGCCTTCTTCGGGCTGCACAACTTCGGAGTCACCGACCGCAGCACGAAAGCGGACTTCTTCTCCGTAAGCCTCTCCATCTTCGGTTTCGGCGGGTTGATGTTCGGATTCACAAATATCGAAGCGCACGCGTTCACGCATCCGCTGGTCTGGGTGCCGATTCTTGTGGGCATCGCCGGCATCATCTGGTTCGTGATGCGGCAGATTCACATGGCGGCAGCGTACCGGGCGTGGGAGCGTGCGGAGAGCGCCAATGCCCAGAGCGGGACCGGGGCTGCCGTGGCGGACGCCACTGGGGGTGTGGGCGGACGCGCAGACGCGCGGGACAGCGGGCGTACGACTTCCGCCGCGGTGTCAGGCGAATCGACACATGTTTCGCCCGAATCCCCGGCGCCGCGACCGGCATTGCTCAATCTTGGCGTCCTGCACAACAAGAGCTTCACGGTGGGCACCATCTGCGCTGCACTGAGTTTCTTCGCATTCAGCTCGATTATGGTGATCATTCCGCTGTACATACAAAACGACCGCGGATACAGCGCGACCATGAGCGGCCTGATCATGCTGCCGGGCGCCATCGGCCAGTGCATCGCGCAATTCTGCGGAGGACGGCTGCTCGACCGTTTCGGGGCGCGGCCCGTCGCACTCGTCGGATCGGCCACACTCCTGATCGGCACCCTCATGATGAGCATGATCGGCACCGACACGTGGATCTGGTGGGTCTCGATATCGCAATTCACGCGGCAGATCGGTATGGGGCTCGTACTCATGCCAATCACCACATGGTCGCTCAACTGTCTTGCCCGGCAGGAGGTGTCCGCGGGGTCGGCTGTCACCAACACCGTGCGCCAGATAGCCGGGGCCATCGGGGCACCAGTCATGGTCATCACCATGGAAACCCTGACGCGGGTGTTCCACGAAGGCGGGCTGGGATCGACACTCGCCAACATCGACAGCGTGAAATGGACGCTGCGCATCAGCGCATGCTTCGTGCTCGCCCAGCTGCTGCTCGTAATCTTCGGCGTGCACGGGCGAGGCGCGGGCTCGGCGCGGGAGGCGGCACAGTACGCGCTCAGCAAGATGCGTCTGCACGCCGGAACCGGCAGTGCGAGCGGTGCCGATGCCGCCGCCGGCAAAGCTGGGAAGTGACCGGCGGAAGGCGCGCCGGGGCGCTCGGTTGTTGTTCGAAATAACGGGGCAAGAAGGGCCGGCAGACGGGGAGGCTGCCCGGCGGACGGGAAACCCCTCGCCGAAGGTATGCGCGCCGGCAAGGCATCACAATCGCTTCTGCAATCGCAGCAGCATCTCAATTCTGACCCGTCATGGTGAGATAGACCAACACTACGTTCAACGCGATGATCAATACTACAACCAGAAGAAATACCACATGCTTAATCGTCCCGTCACGATACTCTCCCATCAAATCACGGTCATGGGTATACCGCATCAATGGGATAATCGCGAACGGAATACCGATCGACAACACGACCTGGGCGATAACCAGCGCATATGTCGGATTCGAAGAAAACCACAGCACCACCAGCGCAGGAACCAGCGTCACCACGCGGCACGCCCACATCGGCGCGTGAATATGCAGCAGTCCGCGCATGATCTCGGAGCCGGCGTACGTGCCCACCGAAGTCGACGATAGCGACGAAGCAAGCAGGCCGATTGAGAAAATCGTTCCCACCGCCGGGCCGAGCGCCATCTCGATCGCATGCTGGGCGCCTTCGATGGTGTCCGTGCCCTTCATGCCGTACAGCGAATTGGCTGCCAACACAAGCAGCGCAAGATTCACCGTGCCCGCCAACGCGAGCGCCCACACCACATCAATCTTGGAGCCGCGCAGCAACTGTTTGGTGTCCGGTTTTTCTTCGCCTGGAGCATAATGATCGTTCACCAGCGTCGAGTGGAGATAAATCGCGTGCGGCATCACCGTCGCGCCCAAAATCGACGACGCCATCAACACCGAATCCGTTCCACGGAACCGCGGGACCAAACCAGTGAGCACATCCCCGACATTCGGCGGGTCGACATACAGTCCGGCTATGAAGCCGAAGGTGATCACCAGAAGCATCGCAATGACAATCTTCTCAAACACACGATGAGTGCGGCCACCCTGGAACCACAATAGGACCGTTGACACCACGCCGATTACGCAGCCGCCCCAGAACAGCGGCAGGCCGAACAGCAGGCGCAGCGCGATCGCCCCACCGATAACCTCCGCTAAATCCGTCGCAATCGCGATTACCTCAGCCTGCATGAAGAACATGTATCGGCCGGCGTCGCTCATCCGTTCGCCGAGAATCTGCGGGAGCGATTTGCCGGTCACGATGCCGAGTTTCGCGCTCTGATACTGGATCAGCACGCTCATGAGGTTCGCCAGCGCCAGCACCCACACCAGCAGATAGCCGTAGCGGGCGCCCGAAGTGATGTTCGCCGCCACATTGCCCGGATCCACGTAGGCGACTGCGGCGACGAAAGCGGGACCGAGAATTGGGGCTAGTGCGTGGCCGTGGTGGTGTGGTTGGGGTTGGGTGGGCTGAGGGTGTGGTGCGCGCCCGGTTCTCTGCGCTGCCGATGCTCCCGTGGGCAATTTGCCACCCACGCATCCGCGTACTGACTGATTCGGATCCAGCTGCGCCTTGTGAGCGGCTGTATCCGTATTCTTTCCCCGATGTTCCGACTCGCTCATGTTCAACCAGCTCTCATGTCTCGTCGTGATATCTCATATTCATTATCGTGCCGGCGGGGTGACCGCCTCACGAGTCCGTTAGTGTTATAGGTCCGGTTTGTAACGCTGTGTAACATAGCGCGGACTGGAGCTCTCAGCCCTTGTGCCGTCAGGCGACACGCCGTGTACAATGGGGGTGGAATGCCGAGATGGAATCTGCTGATTCGGGCATCCTCGCAGCACCGCGGCCATCGCCTCACGCTCCTGTGGCGTCACACTCAGCCCATACTTGGCCTTCACCGCGACCTGCAACGCCACATACGTGCAGCGGAACTCAGCATTCGTCGGCAACCAGTATGCCGCGGACGCCGCCCCCTTCTCCTCATTCGCAGAACCATCGACTGCCAGCAGATTCAACGGATCATTGCCGAAACGATACCGCTGTGCACGGTTCCACCGGGATGCGCCGGAACGCCAGGCATTCTTCAATGCAACCACATGGTCAATCTGGACGGCGGTGCTTGATTGTGCGCCGCGCATGAATGCAATCGTGCGGCCGGTATACGGGTCTTCGAGCGTGCCGGACCGCACAACGCAGCCGCCCGCCACGGTAAATCGCACATCGTGCAAGTCCCGCGCGAGAATATCGTCGCGGATATCACACCCGTTCCCGTCATCGTCGGTCTGGCGATATCCGAATTCGTCGCGCTGGTACCCCTTGCCGGATTGCCGGGCATCCACCACAAGTGTGCGCAACACATCGGCGACCGGGCCAGTCGCCACATATTCGCCGGTGATCCGTGCAGCTGGCGGGCTCACGTACGGCAGTGCCAAACCGACCACAAAACCGAAGCATGCGACCACAACGACGACGATCAGGCACCTCGCCCGAGGACTCGCGAAACGCGGTCGGCTGAAACGCCCCGACGACAGATGCTGCCGCCGATGCCATGGAAATCGCCGAAACCGTTGCGATGCCCCAGGCGAAGACCCCCAAAACCGTTGATACTGCCGATATCGCTGATGCTGCCGATGCTGCTGAGACTGCTTCCGCCCACGGTCCATGGCTCCCCCTGCCCGTTACCGATCGCGTCCGATGTTCATGACATCTCCGTCGCCGCTCCCCCAGCTCGCCCCGGATTCAATCTATCGGACGAGTGTGACAGCCCCTATCGATACCATCGCAATAGTCCCGACAGCCCCGATTGGCCCCTAATCAACCCCAACAACAAACGACGGCGGCAAGCTGCCTGCGCAACTTGTCGCCGTCACCCGAGCGTATCGCTGAAATCACGCCACCTTGCCGGATTGCAAGTGGTCGAAGACCGGCTTGTTGTCGCCGTCGAACTTGTAGATGCCAATGTTAGCGCTCGACGGATCATGGTCCTTGTTGAACGGACCGATGCCGGTCAGGCCTTGGTACTGAATGGATTTGCCACTCTTGATCAGCGCCAGGCACTCCTTGTAGCTCTTGCACTTCGTGCCGCCATCCGCGCCGGAGACCGCGGGCAGATTGTCCTTGATCGTCGCGCCGTCAACCGCACCGCCCTTCTGGGCAGCGAGCGCGGAGAGCACTACGGCGTCATAGGTTTCAGCCGCATACGTGAAGTTCTTGACCGACGAATCGATGGACTTGATGCGCTTTTGGAATTCCTCACTCGCTTCGGCGCCCGGAATCGTCGCGGAATCACCCTTCAGCACGCCGGGGTCGAAATCGCCCGAATAATCCTGGGTGTTGCCATCAGTCAGGTACAGCTTGTTGGTATTGATGCCCTGGCTGATCATTTCCTTGACCAGTGCTTTGGTCTGATCGAAGGCGATTACCAGAATCGCGTCGGGATGGGATGCTTTCAGTGTGGTCACCAGTGACGAGAAATTCGTCTCCGTCGGGTCGAAGGTCTCGGCCTTGCCGTAGACGATGTTGACGTTGCTGTCGGCGAGCTTGTTGACAATCACCTTGCGCAACCCAGTGCCGTACTCGTCGTTGAACACCGCGATGGCGAGATTTTGCACGCCATCCTGTTCGATGACGTTGCTCATCACCGCGCCTTGCACGCCGTCAGGGGCGATTGTGCGGAAGAAATACTCGTCGATGCCGGACAGACTGGGCGATGTGGCGCCGACCGAAATAACCGGGACCTTGGAACCGGAGGCCTGCTTGTAGATGTTCTTGGTCACCGAACTGGACGGCGAGCCGATAATGACACCCGGCTTCTTGGCGAGCAACGACTGCACGCCGGAGGTGTTCTGGTCGGCGTGGTCGGCGTCTGAGGAATCGGCGATGGCGGTGTTCACGTCTTTGCCGAGCACGCCGCCTGCCGCATTGACATCCTTGACGGCGAGCTTGAACGCTGCGACCGTATCGGGGCCGAGGTATGACAGGCTGCCGGTCTCAGGGAAGAAGCCGCCGAGCATCAACGCGCCGGAATCGGCTGAGGATGAGCCTGATGACGAGGATGCCCCCGAGCCGCAGGCAGCGAGGCCGGACAGACCGAACGCGGCGGCGGCGAACAGTGCGGTCGCGCGCATCGTCGCCGTGCGGACGGAGCGGCGGCGGCGCATGCGTGCGTGGTGGTGTTTGCGGTTGAACCGCTCGTTGTCTGGGCTTGTCGCGTGGTCTGCTGCGCGGTCTGCTGCGGTATTGTTCATCGCATGCCCGGCATCTGTGAATCCAGTCATGATAGCTTCCTTTCTTCTGCTTCCCAAACAATCCGCCTCCCCGGGAACCGGTATCAAACTGATGCTTGAGCTTGTGCTCGAGCTTGGGCTTGAGCCTGGGCTTGTGTTCGAGCCGATGCGAATCATCGGCATCAAACGCGCGTCTCATCGATAGCGGTTTGCGCCAGATGATGGTTTCCGGTGCAATACCGGGGTGTTGCGTTGCGCACCATTGTGCGGATTGAACATTTCCCCGCCGTTCCTCTTGGGCAACATCGCTGTTGCCAGACGGGGCGGTGCGTAACCATCAGCGCACAATCGTGTTTCGGGGGCGGTTTGACTGGGCGGGGGCTGCAGGGGCTGCGTTTGGCGGGGCCTAGGTGTGATGCGGTCGTAGTTTGGTGGAACGTGAGTGTTGCAGGGGCTGGGGCGGTGGGGTGTGAATGCGGTGGAGTCGAAGCCTGGCGGGATTCGGCTTGGTACAACGAAGTACTATATGCAGGGTGTGCCTATCTGCCGTATCTGTAGTACCTGCCGGAAGCTATCTCGCTTATCTGTGTTCGTCACCCGCCGATACCGGCAGTATGGTCGTTGATTTTCCGCGGATTGTACTTACGGTATCAGGCATATGCGAACACAGATAGCTGAGATGCGGTCCGCGAGGTACTACAGATAAACGAGATGCCGGAGTTCCGGTACCACAAGAATGCGAACGCCAGCGCCGAACCGACACAGGTCGCGGCGGATGGGAGCGCAGAGGCTCCACTATGTGAGGATTGACTCACACAACGACCCGGCAAGTAACCGGAATCGGCCACGCGGGCCAGCCAAAGGGCGAGTGTGTGAGGATTCACTCACACGGTGGGGAGTTTGCGGTTTGGATCGAGGGACGCGGCGGGGATGTGAATCCAGGCAGCTGCGCGGGACCACACCGCCCTAGTTCAGGCAGTTGCAGCTTGTACCAGGCATTGGGCGACGCGCTCGGTGATTGCTTCGGGTTGCGAAATCGTCACTCGCATCGCATTGCCTTGGGTGACGCCCGCATCGGTCAGCAGCGTTGCGGCCGTGCCATCAATACCAATAGTCGAAGCACGGCTGAAACCGTCTGTTCCAACAGTTCCGATGCCTGCAGTGTCGGCGACATGATAGGCGGCGTCACCGATGTCGCGACCAGCCCTGCAACCAGCGTTCCCGACATCGGAAGCGCTGACCCCATCAGTCCCAGCAACGCCACCTGTATCAGCGCCACCACAGACCTCAGCAACCCCACCAACACCAGCACCCACAACACCTGCAACCCCAGCAATCACATTGCTCCCGACGATTCCGCCATCCGCCCAATCGTCGCCGCCGATCACACACTCCTGCACGCGCGAATCGTCATCACTTGCCGAGACACAGAATTCCGGCAAAAACCGTCCGCCTTCCGCCACACGGATATGCTCCTGCGCGAGAATCCGCCTCGCCGCAGCCGTATCACGCACCGGCAACCACATATTGAATCCGCTGCCCGGCACGGTTTGCATCCCGAAACGCTCCAGCAGCGCAGCCATCGTCTTGCGCCTGAGCGCGTACGTGTGGCGTGCGCCTGCAATGGTCGAATACGCTTGACGATCCGCAAGCATCTCGCACAGCAGCTCCTGCAGGAACCGACTCACCCAGCCGGCTCCCAGCCGTCGCCGCTCCACAATCGCATCAACCGCTTCACGCGTCCCCGACAATGCCGCAAGCCGCAAATCGGGGCCATGCGATTTCGAAAAACTGCGGATATGAATCACCCGGTCAGGCAACAGGGACCCTAGGGACACCGCGAATACATCAGCGACCATGCCGCTGCTATCATCCTCGAGAATCGGCGGAATCTCGCGCCCGGCGGCTTCCTGCTCCCACATGCGCAACACCCGGGCGATCACCGACAACCGCTGGGGCGTATAGCTGATACCTGTGGGATTCTGCGCCCGCGGCTGGATGATGATCACGCCGATGCGACGGCCCTGGTCGTGCGTCGGCCCCGCGGACGGGCTGAAACGCTCCAGCACCTCGAACAGAAGATTGGGATCCATGCCTTCCGCATCAACCGGCACGCCGACGGCGATTGCCCCGCTTTCGCGCAGCACATCAAGAATGAACGGGTATGTGGGCGATTCGACGATCACGACATCGCCATGGCGCACAAATGTGGCGATGGCGAGCGCAAGTCCATCCCCCGCCCCGGACACCATGGTCATCGCCTGCGGATCATACGGCCAGTCGCCGCGCAATTCCTCTTCCAGCATCGGCAGGATTGTCGGCCCGGTGTACGAGTTCACGAATGCCCGCCGGTTGCCGAGCCGGGCCAAATATGGGCGGATTGGCGGCAGAAGCGTATTGTCCGGAGTTCCGCGGGACAGGTCGATGACCGGGGCGTGGACGGCGGCGAAGCCTCGCGTTTGGCCGGATGCACGCCTGTCGAATCCGGACGTGCTGGCGCCCGATGTGCGAGAAGCGGACGCGCCGGTATTTCGCCCGGATTTTCGACCATGATTCTGCCCGGCATCGCGTCCGTCGGCACGCCCCTCGTCCATTCCGTCTGCACGCACGTCAGCACGCCCAGCCGCCCGTCCGGCATCACGCTCTACGTCGAGTCCAGCATCTTTGCTGTTATGTTGCTTGGATTCTTCCTCATCGCCCGGCATTTCAAGGATTTGGCCCGCATCAGACATGTCGAACACGACTCGAGCACCCGCCACCGAAGGCATGGCCGTACGCGCTCCCCAGCCATCCGCGCCTCCCGCGAATGACGCAGCCGAGGCCGGCGGAATGTTTACTTCGGACAGCGCCTGCGGAAGCACGAACGTGCCCGCCCTACCCCGCGAATGGATGACCCCCGAACGGGCGAGCATATGATACGCGGCAGAAACCGTGGCCGGACTCACGCGAAGTGCCGCCGCAAGTGCGCGAACGGTCGGCAGACGTGTTCCTTCAGGCAGAACTTCAGTGGAGACCAACGTGGTCAGCGATTCGACAATGCGTTGCGGAGTCGCCCTGGCGGTCTGGGTACGGACGAATCCTGCAAGACGCTCGGCCTCGACGACCAGCGTCTGCCCCGCCCGGATGCCGGACGTGCCACGATCCGCAGCGCCGGCTAACACGGGAGTTCCCGCGGAATCATCGGGCTCCTGCCCGTCTTGAGATTGCTGTGGACCTTGGAGGGCAAGGGAGTCACTGGAATCTCGGGAATCTACGAGTCCGCTGCCGCTGCCGGCACCGGGCTTAACATCGTCCGGATGACGAATCCTCGAATCATTGTGCTTATTGTCTGTGATCATTTCGCCTTCTCGCCTTCTGCACTCTCCGCGGCCCACGCGCACACGCTTCATATGACACGCCCAGTATCGCCAATCGCGGTTATTCCGGTGTTTCAAGACGATGCACAACAGGAAATGTCCACGTAAAACGCGAAATGTTCATTGCTCACAATGTCAATTGCAACGTCACATGGCGTCACATGCGATGCCAAATGAACACAGCCGGCCCGACGCCGGAACCCAACCTAGGAAAGGACACATCATGGGACACGATTGCTCGGCAGATGAGACGATCTGGGACGACGCCTACGCGTTGGACCGCGCGCACGTTTTCCACTCCTGGCACGCACAGCGCAACCTCCACCCGACCGAGGTGGTCACCGGTCACGGCGTGTGGCTCAACTACGCGGACGGCCGTGAGATGCTGGACTTCACCAGCCAGCAGGTCAACGTGAATATCGGGCACCAGCACCCCGCGGTCGTCGAAGGCATCAAGAAACAGGCCGAACTGCTCGCCACCATCGGCCCCGATTACGCGAACCTCGCCCGTGGCCGGGCCGCCTCGCTGGTCGCACGCCGCGCACCTCAAGGGTTCGACAAGGTGTTCTTCACGAACGCGGGCGCCGACGCGAACGAGAACGCCATGCGCGCGGCACGCCTGGTCACCGGGCGCGACAAGATCCTCTCCTCCTACCGCTGCTACCACGGCAATACGGGCGCCGCGATCAGCGCGACCGGCGACTGGCGGCGCAAACCGAACGATTACGCGCGCGGCCATGTCCACTTCTTCACACCGTACCTGTACCGTTCCGAATTCTTCGCCACCACGCAGGAGGAGGAATGCGAGCGCGCGCTCACTCATCTCGAGCATGTGATTCAGTTCGAGGGGCCGGACACCATCGCCGCCGTACTGCTCGAATCCATTCCCGGCACTGCGGGCATCATCATCCCGCCGAAGGATTATTTCAAGGGTGTGCGCGAAATCACCCGTAAATACGGCATTCTGATGATTACCGACGAAGTGATGGCCGGCTTCGGGCGAACCGGATTCTGGTTCGCGCTCGACGGCTACGATTACACGCCGGATATCATCACCTTCGCCAAGGGGTGCAATTCCGGGTATGTCCCGGCTGGCGGCGTGATCATGTCCGACCCGGTGGCCAAGTATTTCGACGATGTCGTGTTCCCGGGCGGCCTGACGTATTCCGGGCATCCGCTGGCGATGGGAGCGATCGTGGCCACGCAGGAGGCGATGGAACGCGAGCATATCGTCGACAACGCTCACGATGTCGGCCAAGACGTGCTCGGGCCGGGTCTTCAGGCGCTCGCCGAGCATCACCCGACCATCGGCGAGGTGCGTGGCAAGGGCGTGTTCTGGGCGGTGGAGCTGGTCGCCGACCGGCAACCAAAGAGCCGCTTGATGACGCCAGTATGCAGCGGATTGTGGCGGAGGCAGACAAACTGAACCTGGTGCTCGGCGTGCACAACAACCGCATCCACGTGACCCCGCCTTGCGTAATCAGCGCCGAGGAAGCGGCCGAAGGCGTCGCCCGGCTTGACAAAGCGATGACCGCTGCCGGATGCTGAAACCAGCCAGACGAGCATGACACCGCTGCGAAAGCAGCAGGAAGGATGACCATGACAGAACAACAGACAACGCAATCAGTAACACCAACGGCAACACGGCATGTAACGCCAGTTGCGACATCACCTGCAGGACAATCAACCCCACAGCCGGCAGACGGCGGCCAGCGCGCGGTTGTGACCGGAGCATCCAGCGGAATCGGCGCGGCGACGGTTCGCGCGCTGGTCGCAGACGGATGGCACGTCGTGGCACTGGCACGCAGGGCCGAGCGTCTCGACGCATTGGCTCAGGAGCTCGGCGATGCGGTCGAGCCGATCGCCGCCGACATCACCGACGAATCAAGCGCACAGGCAGCCGTCGAGACGATACTCGCCGGCGGGCCGGTCAAAGCGCTGGTCAACTGTGCCGGCGGGGCCATCGGCAAGGATCCGGTCGCCACCGCGAGCATCGACGATTGGCGGGCCATGTACGAGCTCAACGTGCTCGGCACGCTGCGCATGACGCAGAAGCTGCTCCCCGCGCTCAAGGAATCCGCAGGAACCGTGCTCGTCATCTCCTCGACCGCAGGCATCGAACCGTATGAGGGCGGTGCCGGGTATTGCGCGTCGAAATTCGCCGAACGCGTGATGGCCCGCGTCTTGAGACTCGAGATGATCGGCGAGCCGATTCGCGTGGTCGATATCTCCCCCGGCATGGTGCATACCGATGAGTTCTCGATGCACCGCTTCCACGGCGACGCTGCCAAAGCCGCGGCTGTGTATGCCGGGGTGCCGGACCCGCTGAAGGCCGAGGATATCGCCGAATGCATCCGTTGGGCGCTTGACCAGCCCGATACCGTCGATATCGACTCGATTGTGGTCAGACCGCGGGCGGAAGGCTCCTACACCAAGGTGTTCCGCAAATAGGTTTTCCGCGGGTCTCTAGACCGTTATGGCAAACGGCACCTGGACGGCTTGGATAATGAGTCGTACAGGTGCCGTTGCTGCCTCCGGCTGTACCGGCGTTACTTCGTCCCGATGGCACAAGCCGAGGTATCCACACTCACTCCAGGATCTTCCCAGCCCATCGGCGTCTGGTCAACACCGAGGTCTGCTGTAGCCTTCGTGGAGGTGGTCACGTCGAAGGAGTAGGTCATCGATTTTCCAGGATTCAACAGCACCAGCGTCGTGGTGACGCTCTTGCCGTTCAGCGTGGTCTGCTTCGGTGCCACGGACACCGTGCCGTTCCCGCTTGTGGTGATATTCGAGATCGACCCGCCGGCAGGCGCGTAAATCAGCATCTTCTCGGCGGCCATACCGCGCGCCAGACTCGGCACTTGGACGCCACCGGCGATGTAATCAGGTACCTTGGACAGTTCGGCATTCGTCATTGTGTTGTTCAGCGTGTATTCCACGTGGTAGGTCTGCAAACCGTCACTATTGCACGACGTGCGCGTGATCTTGGTCGTGCGGTGCACGTACCAGTCCATCTTGGACGGGTTCTGCTCGGTGATGTACACGCCGATCTTCGGGTTGGCCTCGTCACTCGGCGTGGATGCTGTGAAGCCAGCGGACAGTAACGAGTTTTCCGTCGTCTCATCGAAGCTGTACATGGAGAAGTGCCGGTTCTGTGCAAGCGAGGACATCGCCTGCCCGACCTGGGTGAGCTTCTCAAGATTGATATTCGAGAACATCGCGCCGATCGACTGGGTTGCAACCTCGGTGAAATACCGGTCCTGCATACTCACCGGGTACTCCTGGTACACGGTGTTGAGCAGGAATTCCGCCGTATTGGTGCCGTCGAGCACGCGGCCGTCCGACAGGGTGACCTGCCCGTTGATCGCGACCATCTTCTGCAGGAACACCGGATCGACCATAATCACGCCGTCCAGGTTCTGGCTCGCCCCCCACGGGGTGCGCTGCCAAATCGCGCGCATGCCTTCCGCCGAACGCTGCGCGTCTGTGTACACCGCGAGGTCGCGCATATCGAAGGACATTTGCAGAGGCCCCCACTGGTTGAAGATCCGCTGCTCGTCCGCGGTCGGGTCTCCGGCACCATACGGAATGTACTCGTTGTTCGAACGGAAATCCCCGATGGAAATCTTGCCGTTGTCGGTGGTCATGACGCCCACCGAACCCAGCAGGCCGCCGCTGGAGCGCGCTTCGGACGTGGTCATCGCCATGATTGCATACGTTTTCGCGCCGCCGGAGCCAAGGAAACCGGGGATGATATCCAGCGCGTTGGACAGATTGTTGATGGTCGTTCCCGCCGCGTTCAGCTGCTGCTTGCCGCTGGCGTACGCCGTGGCGACCTTGCCGATTTTGGGTTGCGGCAGGGCGTCATACTCTTTGACCAGCTTCTGGAGCGGCTCGTTCGCGGCCTTCATGGATGTGGCCGCCTGGGTGATCGGCTCGAGGTTCAGCGACCCGTCGTCCGTGGTCAGCGGTGTGTTGACCAGCGTGCCCAGTGTGGAGCTCAGCTGCGGAATCGACTCGGTGGTCAGCGCATGCACGATGCGTGTCATGCCGCGGACAGTTGTGATGTCATCGCCGTACACCGGCATGTGGGATGCCAGCGTCCACAGCTTGCCGTTCGTGATTTGTTCGGCGGTGGCGGTTTCCGATTGCAGTTGCGGCAACACCGCGTTGATGGAATCCACCGTGTCTTTGCTGATGCCGGACGCACCTGAGCCCGAAAGCCCCTTTAGGCCGGACATCAGCGAAATCGCCTTCTCCTCGTGGGCTTTGACTTCCATGGCCTGCTTGTAGAAGGTGTATGCCGTGATGCCTGCGGCTGCAACCACGACCACCAGAACAGCCAGTACAATCCATGGCCAGATATGCCTGCGCCTGCCCCCGTGGACACCGGGCATATTGCCGTGCTGCGCGGTATGTCTGCTCATCTTGCTCCTCACCGATCCCCGGTATGCAGCCCGGTACGGCTATGCCACACCTTGGGCCGCACCGATGCAATCCAACTGAAAATATCCCGCATCGTATTATCCCGCACCCGAGGAACGCATCTGGCGGCTTGACGGGGATGTCCACCGTTGTTCCACGTTTCCGTTTCCACCACGCACATCAGGCTGATGGTTTGGGACGATGGGTGCGGGAGATGGACGACAGCTGATTGACGGACCTAGACGAACCTAGGCGGACTTTGGCGGACGGCGTCAGCGGATTGACGCCGTCCAATCGGCATCAGACCCGCACGACCACGTCGGCGACGCGCATTGTCGACTGCCGATGTGAGACCAGCACAATGGCGACATCGCGCTCGGCGGCCATCTGGTTGATTGACGTGAGAATCACCGCCTCGTTCAAGGCGTCCAGACGACTGGTCGGCTCATCGAACAGCACCAAGTCCGCCTTGCGCAGGAAGACACGTGCCAAGCCGATGCGCTGCCGTTCGCCTTCAGACAGGCGCCCGCCAAGCTCGCCGACCTGTGTATCGAGCCCGTCAGGCAGCGAATCGACCAGATCGAGCACAGAAGCCTTGTGCAACGCCTCACGCAGCTGCTCGTCGCTCGCATGTTCGTCGGCGATGCGCAGATTCTGCGCAATCGACCCGTCGAACAGATATGTCTCCTGGCTCATCATGGTTTGTACACGACGGCGGTAGGCCGCATCCACCTGCGGAAGTGGCACGCCGGAGAAGCGGACTTGGCCGCGCTTCGGATCCCAATAGCGCATCAGCAGTTTCAGCACTGTTGACTTGCCACGCCCGGACGGACCCTGAATGCCGAGGATGCCGGCCTTGGGAACAGCCAGGGACAGGTCGCGCACAATCGGCTGGTCAGGGCGGTATGAGAAGTCCACATGCTCGAACGCCATGCCGTCATACTCAGGCTGGTCGGTTCCGGTTTCCACAACCGCCGGCTGCTCGTCAAGCAGTGCGAACAGACGTCTCGCGGAGGCGAAGGTCTGCGTCAGATTCACCGGAAGCGCACTCAAGGCGAGGGTCGGGCCGAACGAGCTGGCAATCAGCACCACGGCGACCACCGCATTCGGGATGGAGAACGGATTGCCCTGCGACACGCGCAAGGCGACCATGACCGCGCCCACCGTGGCGGCGATAACCAGCAGACCGCCGATTGCAGTAAAACGACCGGTACGGCGGCTCAGACGGGAGCGTTCCGACCACAGGCGGCGGGTTCTTGAGACGATGTTGCCCAGCCGCCTACTGCCCTGCCCGAACCGGATGATTTCATCCAGACCGTGCATATCGTCGAGCATGACATCGTCAAGCTGCGCGGAATACTTGCGAATCTTCGGGCCAAGCGTACGCACGCTCGCCGCGAAACGGCGGGGAAGCAACACCCCGACAATCAGATGCGCGACGACCAGCAGCAACGCGAACCACGGGTCGAGCGTGAAGGCCGCAACCGCGAACACCACCGTGGTCACCACGGCGATGACAACCGGAGAAATCGTGTGCGCGAAGAAAATCTCCAGCAATTCGACATCAGTGGTAATCAGCGAGATCAAATCGCCCTTGCCCTTGCCGGCGAGCTTGGCGGGAGCCAGTCTGCACAGCGCGGCAAAGGCCTTGGAACGGAACAGCGCCAGCAGGCGGAACGCGACATTATGGTTCATATACTGTTCCGCGTACCGCATGATACCGCGCAACAGGCCGCACACCACCATGCAGACCACCGCGGTGCGGGACGACAGCCCCCACACCGGATGACCGAGATGAGCGAACAGGGCGCACACGCCGAACACCGGCAGGAATGTCGCCGACAGATGACCGATGGTGCCGTACAGGCATGCTTGGACCATGTACAGGCTCAACGGCCGGACTTCGCCGAGCAGACGGCCGATCAACGACATTGAGCCGGAGCGTTTGCCTGGCGTGTCACCGGCAGCGGAGGCGGTTCCCGGGGCGGCATCCGGGCTGGTGCCGGCGCTGTTGGCGTTCACCGCCGTATCCGTTGACGAAGCCGCAGATACCGGCTCAGCCGCCGATTGAGAGGCCGATTGAGATGTGTCGCCCATAGACAGGGTGGAAGCACCGGATGCCACGGCACGGCTGCCCATACCCGCCAACTGGCGCATCTGCTCGCTACCGACCATCATTCGGGCGTCATCACGGTGGGAGACATGCTCGAACACCGCTTGTGCCCGGAACAGTTTCGCGTACACGCCATCCGTTACCACCAGCGCATCATGCTGGCCAGTCTGGGCGACCGTGCCGTGGTCGAATACCACAATCTGGTCGGCGAGCACCGCATTCGCAACACGATGCGTAATCATCAGCACCGTTTTGCGGTCCGCCAAATCGCGGATGGTGGCGAGAATACGGTTCTCGCTTTCCACGTCTACACTGTTGGTTGCCTCATCGAACACATAGATCGCGCTGTCACGCAGCAAGGCGCGGGCAATCGCGAAGCGCTGGCGCTGGCCGCCTGACAGATTCGCCGCATCCTGCTCGATTTTCATGTCAAGACCGCCGGGCTGGGCGCACACGAAATCATCGATACGCGCCTGATGCAGCGCGACCCACAGGTCGTTGTCCGTGGCGCCGGGCTTGGCCATCACCAGATTCTGACGCAGCGTGCCGGCGAACAAGTGGCTGCGGGCGCTGACGACCGTGACTGCGCCCGTCAGCGACTGCTCCGCAACATCACTCAGTTCCACATCCGCGGACGTGCCGAGCAGCGAATAACCGAGACGAATCGAGCCGTCATAGCCGACCAACGAACCGCCCAGCAGACCGGCTGCCGTGGACTTACCAGACCCAGACACGCCGACAATGGCCGTCAACTGGCCCGGCTGCGCGGAGAAATCAACATCATGCAGAGCAATTTTCTTGTCATCGCCAGAGCCGTAGGCGAATCCGACATGGTCGAAAGTCACCGACACGGAATCCGCGACAGAAGGCAGACGAATGCTGCCGTGATGCGGCACCGGGGCATCCAGCAGCGCGAAAATGCGCTTCGTAGACGTCATGCCGTTCATCGCTACATGGAAATACGACCCCAACTGGCGCAACGGCAGGAAAAAACTCGCTGACAGCAGCGCGACCACCAGGGCAGCCGGCAGCCAGATCTGGCCGATCATGAACTGCCAGATCGCCACGCCGATACCGGCCGCGGTGCCACCGTACGCCACCAGGTCCATCGCCGACAGTGAGCGCAACTGGATTTGCAGCACACGCATGGTCATCACGCGGAATTCCTCGGCCTTGCGGTTCATGTCCTCGGCCGCACGCCCGTCGGCATCGAAGGTTTTCAGCGTTTCCAAGCCCTGCAGGTCGTCAAGGAACGCAGCGCCCATATCCGTGTACTTGCCCCAGTACTTCTTGAACACGCGGGAGGCGCTCATCGCAACCAGCCCCACGATGATGACAATCAGCGGAGCGCACACCAGCAGCACCAGCGCGGCAGGCCAATTGACGGGGGCAACAAAGATGAACAGGGTGATCGGCGCGAGAATCGAATAGAACAGTTGCGGAAGGAACAGTTCGAAGAAGCTTTGGATTTGCTCAATGCCCTCGCCTGCGGACTGGACCACGTCGGAGGTGCGCACGCGCTGGGCGTAGGAGGGGCCCAGTTGCAGCATTTTGCGGTACAGCTTCTCACGCAGGGCAAGTTTGACGCTTTCGCTGGCGCGGGTGCCGAAATAGGCGGAGCAGCGGGTGGCCACGTATTTCACGACGACGATGACGGCGATGAACAGGATGAACATGCCGTAATTGTCCGGGTACGCCGACAGGGCGTGTTTGCCGGATTCGAGCGCCGAATCGCCCTGTGTCTGCGCAGGGTTGAGGCACCTGCCGATCGCGTTGAGCTGGGTGCATTTGGACGCGTCAAGCGGCTCGACATACCCGAGGATGTTGCCGAGCAGACCAACCAGAACATAGGCGAACCCGATATCCGCCAACAGCGACACCCATAGGCATACCACCTTCGCAGCCACCAGGCGCTTGATGCCCGGCGTCAACGAAAACAGCCGCTTATCGAACATGCCGACCCCTTTCCGCGTACGCGAATCACATGACAACATCTCACTGGACCCGTTGACCTGGAGCTGAGCGGCCTGCGCCGGGGGCTTCGCCGCCTGCCTGCCGTGTTGGCCGCTTCGTAGCGGTCGCACGGCAACGGGGTTGGTCGACACCATCCGGTGACGGTCGATACGTCCGGCAGCCGGCGGAGCGGTCCGCGCATGATGGAGACACCATGCTGGGAAGGCCTGAAAACTTGGGATTCAGACGATCCGGGACGCTGTATGCCAACCGCATACGGTCACGATCACAATGGGGGTATTGTAGCTGATTGTCTCGGCATCCACCAGAGTTTTCGCAAACCGCGACCAATACTCCATAATCCCGCGTCATCCCGTGCGAAGGCGGGCGGAACCGCAAAACTGGTGGATGCGCTTGCTCTGGCTCCAACCACTCCCGGCTCTCCGCTTCCGGATCCGGTGTTTCGCAACTGAGCGGACAGTCACCGTCCCAGCGATACGCCCGCCAGTGAGGCGCGTTTGACGACTTTCGCCTCAACCTGGCCGACACCGTACGTGGAGACCGGATAGCCGGGTTCCGGTCCCTCCCCCATCAGGAACAGCGCCTCGCGCATCGCGGCGACGCCAAGCTGGCTGTAGTCCGGATGAATCGTCGTCAACGGCGGGAACGTATCGCTGGCCACCGCAATGTCATCAAAACCGGTCAAACTGACGTCCTGCGGAATGCGAATATCGTGCTCTCGCAACGCACGGGCCACGCCGATGGCCTGAGCGTCACTTGCCGTGACAATCACCGTCGGCAGTTTGGCGCCTGATGAGCCGAAGTATTCCAGCACATGGTTCATTTGCGCGTACGCTTCATCGGACTGCCAAGAGCGGCATCGCACCACATTCGAGGAAATCGCGTATTGCGCGGACAGTTCACGCCATGCTTCGAGCCGTGTCGTCGCATCACGCCACTGAGAAGGCCCTGCGATATACAAGGCCGTGCGGTGCCCATAGCCGGCGATCATGCTGAGCAGCCGGTCCATGGCTCCCCATTGGTCGATGCCCACGACCGCCGTCCGATTGCGCTGGGCTTCGTCATGAATCATGCTCAGCCCGGTGCTAATGCTGGTTCCGCCGTGTGTCGCCGTCAGCAAGATCCGCGGCCTAGTGACCGGGGCACGACACGCCGCAGTGAACAGGACATCCGTCGGCACCATCATGATGAACGCGTCCACATTGAGTTCGTCGAAGGCGTCGCACAGATGGTTGAAATCGTTTTGCGCACACATGGCCTTGCGGATCATCGACACGGCGACGAACAGGCCGCGAGACCGTGCAGCAGCTTCAATCGCTTGCAAGGTCTGCACCTCGCCATGGAACTGGTCGCCTCCCATAATCACGCCGATGATGCGGGAACGGCTCGATGCGAGGGCCCGCGCGGAATTGCTGGGGCGATAGCCGAGCCGCTGGATGGCCTGGCGCACACGATTGCGCGTGTCAATCGACACGTCGGGCGAATGGTTGATCACACGGGAGACGGTCTGATAGCTGACTCCCGCCAGCGCGGCCACATCCTTCATTGACGGGCGGGCGGTGCGGCGATGGTGCTCCATCGAATTCGTCTCCTTTCTTCATGGTGTTGATGCTGCTGGCGTCTATCTGGCTGGTGCAGCCAATCCGGTTGATATATGCGGGTAGTGTCGTCAACCTAGGCGGGCTGGCTCCCGACTGGTGCCAATCCAGCTGGCGCCCCGGCTGAATTGTCACACGGCTGAATTGTCCGGATTCAGACCAGATGCCAACTCAACCGGTGCAAGGGCGTCGGCCCATACTTTGCGATTGCGTCGCGATGCACCTGCGAGCCGTACCCTTTGTTGCGTGCCCAACCGTATGGCTCATACGCCGGATTTCCCTTGGCGATATCCACCATCAGATGGTCCCTGGTGACTTTCGCGATGACCGCCGCAGCGGCAACCGTGGCACAATGCTGATCGCCTTTGACTTTCGTGATGATGTGGGCGGGCACCGGAACGTCCGGCGCGTCGAAGGTGCCAAGAGCGGCGGTGATGTAATCGTTGGGACCGTCGAGAATCCCGCCGACGCGGATGACGCTTTGGGGCGTCTGTGTCGCGCTGCCGATACCAAGCTGGCGTTCCAGCTCGTCCAACGCACGCAGGGCGGCTACACCGAGCGCATAGGTGATGCCCCATTCATCGATTTCGGTATTGCTCGCCTGACCGACCGCGCTTGAGGCGCACCACCGGCGCAACGGGTGGAATATCGCTTCCCTGCGGTGTTCCGTCAGCATTTTGGAGTCCGCGACCCCTTCAGGCACCGTCAATGTCGGCAAGTCACGCGCCCAAATCGCGGTGGCGCCGACCATCACTGGGCCGGCGAGGGAGCCTCGGCCGACCTCATCGAATCCGACGATCACATCGTAGCCTTGGGCGGCCAGGGTGCGTTCCAGCTCGAGTGTGGGAACCGGGCGAACGTGTGTCGTACTGCGTTGACGAGCGTGCCGATTGCCGCCTACAGTGTGTGCGGTATGAGCGGTGTCTTGCGGACTGCTGGACTCGTCATGCTGGATTGGGGACATTCGCGAACACCTCGTGATGGGAATCTAGTCTGCCGATGCGGTTGAGCGGCCAGTTGCGCACAATCGCCACGCCGAGCACATCACTGATCGGGACGAGACCGTTCGACCCATCATCCTGGTGATAGCGAGAATCCGCGGAATTGGCGCGATTGTCGCCAAGCACGAAAATATGACCCTCGGTCACAGTGACGTTGAAGGCAAAATCGCTGGGTTGCACGCCGGGTTTGAGATACGAGCTTTCATCGATGGCCACGCCGTTGATGGTCACCGGCTGGCCGGCGCCAGCGCATGCCACGGTATCGCCCGGCAGGCCGATAAGCCGTTTGATCAGGTTATCGCCGCCCATCGATGACTCGGATTGCAGCCAGTTGGCAGGGTCTTTGAACACCACGATGTCGCCGCGCTGCAACTTGATGAGGTCAGGCGCAAGTTTCGTGGTGATGACCCGGTCGTTGATTTCGATGGTGTCCAGCATAGAGCCTGAAGGAATCACATAGAAACCGAACAGGAACACGCGCATGAGCAGCACGATCAGTACCGGAATACCACACCACAGCAGCCATTCGCGGGCGTTCTCGGAGGTTGACGATGCGCTTGCAGAGCGTCGAGGGACACCGCCGCGGGACGACAAGCCGGACGCGTGGGCCGCATGGGCTGCGCGCGCTGCGTGCCGGGCGTGTCGGGATGATACATCATCTGGGGCGTTCGCTGGGGAAAACTCCGGGGAGAAATCTTGGAAGAAAGTCTGGGAGGAAGCCGGGGGTTGTGATGATGCCGAGGCTGTTGTCGTTGCGGTGGCTTGTGTCGTTGCGGTGACAGGGGCGGGATCGATGCCGCGTTCGGCGACTGAAAGGATGTGGGAATCCGCGTCACCGCGCTGGTCGTTTGACGACCGAGACATCTGCTGCGTCATGATTCTCCCATCTGCCGACCTGCTGTCGGCGAAGCCTTGTCAGGCACCGTGCCGGGTGCGATGCCGGGGCATCCTGCCGGGGCGCCTCCGGATTGCGCCGGGTGCGATACCGTAACGTCCTGCCGAATCGCGCCGCCGGAACGCCCTTCCGGAGCGTCTACCTGCCGTACTGTCAGCCACTCGCCGTCGGCGCTACCGTCGGGCAGTACTGTCGGTCGCTCATCGTATTGGCTCGACCATGCTACCGCCATCCCAGCTTGACCGGTGCTGTCGCATACGTTACCAGCACGTCTGCTCGTACCCGCCGATCCAATCCGAAGCGAGGACTTATCGGACGGTCGAAAACGAAGTCCATACCCCCACGGCTGTTCCGATTTGCGGCTTGTCGCGGATGTCCCGGTATTGCAAACCCGCGCGCCGCAAGCGGCACGGACCACCGGTGCATCCACCACGCCCGTGCCGTCCGCACTGTTTGAAACGCAGACAGCCCGACGACCGTTACTGGTCGCCGGGCTGTCCGGTTCATACGATGAGCGCGAAACTCACTTCTCGCTGTTGTCGCGACGCTCGACGATACGAGCAGCCTTGCCGCGCAGCGAACGCAGGTAGTACAGCTTCGCACGACGCACACGGCCCTTGCGCACCAGCTTGATCGAATCGATTGACGGGGAGTGCAGCGGGAAACGACGCTCGACACCCACGCCGAAGCTGATCTTGCGCACCACGAAGGTCTCGCGCACGCCGGCACCCTGACGAGCGATCACCACGCCGGTGAACGCCTGCAGACGGGAGTTGTTGCCTTCCTTGATCTTGACGTTGACCTCGACGGTGTCGCCAGGACGGAACGCGGGGATTTCCTCCGCCGGCTTGAGATGCTTGGCGTCGAATGCTTCGATGGCATTAACCATGATGTTCCTCCATCGCCGCCGCATACCGACGATTGGTCGGGGCTGCACGGTCCCCTTCGGGATTCCGTTCAGCTGAAATGTCTTCGCAGGTTCGCCTGCGAAGGGTGCCAATCCGCCGGAATCATGGCGTTTCCGCCACGTAAGTGTTCCGGCTGGACCCAAAGAAAGACGGGATTATGCGGCGTCCCGTTTTTCGGCACATCAAAGGTTCATTTTACTGTGACGTGCGGACTGGCGGCTGGATGGTAATGTCGCTGACGCTCGGCCAGTGGGCGTAACAGGAGCGGGGCATTGGGCGCCGGTCGCCGCGTTACGGTGGTCGATACCCAATCGCAGTGCGACCAGTCAGTCGCACCGCGGACAGATACCGCCCCGTCTGGAACCTGCTGGAGCCGCAATCAAGCCGCCGTGCGACACGCATGGCACACCACAGGCAGATACCCCATCATCAGACCCCGCTGCACCCGCAATCAGGCCGCCATGTCACCGACCAATCACACCACAGACAGATACCAGCCACAGGGACCAGAAGGAACCCGTACCAGACCGCCATGCGACCCGACAATCGCACTGCGAGCGGATATCCCACGTCAACCGCCGCATCCGCAATCAAGCTGTCATCTCACCAGTCAGTCACACCACGCGCAGATACCCAGCCACCCGAACCGACAACTGCCGGAACCGGAAGGAACCGATACCGGACAGCTATGCAACCGAACAGTCACACCACAGGAAGACACCGACAATCAACCCCGACCACACCCACTTCATCCGCCCACCATGCGACACGACAATCGCACGGTGGGCAGATACCCAGCCATCAAACCCGACAACCGCCGATACCGGACAGCCATGCAACCGTCCAATCACACCACGGGCAGATACCCCACTGTCCAGCACAACAGAACAAGCCCGGCACGAAGCCGGGCTTGGTCATGTCAGCATACGAACCTACTGAGGCGTCCCCCAGCGGCATGATGCGTGGCTGAACGGTGCGGCAGAGGGCGAAGACACATGGAAGGTGTGCGTCAAGCCTTCTGCCGCGCCGCTACCGCTCCATCATCTCAGTGACGGTTCTCGAGACGGTGGTACATCTCGCTGAGCTCCAGCTCCTTCTCGAACTGGCGGGGGTTGGTGTTCTCGTCGACGACGGCGAGCTCGACACCGGCGATGCGGGCGAAGTCCTCCCAAGCCTCACGGCCGACGGACGTGGTCATGCAGGTGTGGTGGGAACCGCCGGCGGTGATCCAGCACTGCACGGCAGTCTTCAAATCCGGCTTCGGCTTCCAGACGGCGCGAGCGCACGGCAGTTCCTTAAGGGAGCCCTGCGGGGCGACGACGGTGACCTCGTCCATGAGCAGACGGAAGCGTTCGCGCTCATCGGCCATGGAGACGACGACCGCGTCACCGGGCTTGCCGGAGAAGACCAGACGGACCGGGTCGGACTTGCCGCCGATGCCGAGCGGGTAGATGGCCAGCTTCGGCTTCTCGATGGTGCCGATGGACGGGGAGACCTCGAGCATGTGGGAACCCATGTCGAGCTCGTTGCCCGGAGTGAAGTTGTAGGAGTAATCCTCCATGAGGGAAGCGCCACCCTCAAGGCCGTAGCCCATGACGGCGCCGATGCGCACGAGGACGGAGGTCTTCCAGTCGCCTTCTGCGGAGAAGCCCCAGCCGTACTCGGAAGGCAGACGCTGGGCGCCGACGCCCGGAAGCTGCGGCAGGGTGCCGAGGTCTTCGAAGTTGTCGACGGCGGCGGTGCAGCCGTTCTCGCGCATCATGTTGACCATGGCCGCCTCTTCCTTGGCCGCGATGAAGAGCTCATCGTAGCGGGAATCAAGCAGCTCGGGGACAACGTCGTACTTGGCCTTGTAGTCCTCGATGATGTCCTTGACCTGATCGTCCTTGACCTTCTCGTAGGCGGCGACCAGCTCGTTGACGGCCCAAGTGTTGATGGAAGCGCCGAACACGCGCTCGGCTTCGGTCTTGTCGCCTTCGGTGACGGCAACGTTACGCATGTTGTCGCCCCAACGCATGACCTTCATGTTCTGGGAGGCTTCCCAACCGGCGCAGGCGCGAGCCCAGGTACCGACCTTCTCGGCGACTTCCGGATCGGTGTAGTGGCCGACGACGATCTTGCGCGGAATGCCCAGGCGGGAGACGATGTAGCCGAACTCACGGTCGCCATGCGCGGCCTGGTTCAGGTTCATGAAGTCCATGTCGATGGTCTCCCACGGGATTTCCTTGTGGTGCTGGGTGGCCAGCTGCAGCAGCGGCTTGGTCAGCACTTCGAGGCCGCGGATCCACATCTTGGCCGGGGAGAAGGTGTGGCACCAGGTGATGACGCCGATGACGTTCGGGTTGGCGGAGGCTTCGGTCATGAACGCCTTGACGCCGTCCGAGGACTTCAGGGTCGGCTTCAGGACGATCTTGGCCGGGATCTTGCCGGTAGCGTTGAGGAAGTCGACCATTTCGCCGGTCTGCCGGGCTACCTGGCGCAGGGCTTCTTCGCCGTACAGGTCCTGCGAACCGACGCCGAACCAGATTTCCTTACCTTCGAAGGGGTTTTCCATTGTCATTGTTATTCCCTTGCTTCGTTGTACTTGGATATAACGTGTTGTGTCCGAGGTTCAGTGCTGGCCGTATACGTTGGTGTAGCGGTCATTGAGCTTGTCGATATCTTCCTGCGCAATAGGAATGATATCGCCGAGCTGCCTGGCGGCCCACATGGTGTGGGCCACTTCCTCAGTCATCGCGGCGGCCTTGACGGCAGCTTCCGCATCCTTGCCGATGGTGAAAGGACCATGGTTCTGCATGAGCACCGCAGGGGATTTCGGATACTGCTTCAATGTCTCCACAACACCTTCGCCGATGGCTTCCGAGCCGATGAGGCGGAATGGGCCTACCGGTACGGGACCACCGAATTCGTCGCCCATCATGGTCAGGCCACAAGGAATGTTCTGGCCGGTGGCTGCCCACGCCGTCGCATAGGTGGAGTGGGTGTGCACCACACCGTAGACGTCGGGCATGTGACGATAGATGTATGCGTGGGAGGCGGTATCGGAGCTCGGGGCTTCCGCGCCATCGACCACGTTGCCGTCGAGGTCGCACACGACCATCGAACTCGGGGTCAGGTATTCGTAGCGCAGACCGGAGGGCTTGATCACCATCAGGTCGGCGGAGTGCAACCGCTGGGAAACGTTGCCCGCAGTCCACACGACGAGGTTCCACTTGATGAGCTGTGCGTGCAGCGTGGCGACGACCTCGCGCACCTGCTTGACTTCGGCGCGGACTTCGGGACCGTAATCAGCCAAAGTTGCCATGTTATCTTCCTTTCCTAGGTATTTGTCGTTCGGGTATGTGCCGTTCGTGTGTGTGTGTCGTTCGGGTATGCGCCGCTCGTGTGCTATTTGCTTTCCAGATCGATCGCCTCGATGGCGGCACGTTCGATGGATAGGCCACGCTGGAAGCGGGCGAAGAAGTCCTCGAAGCCTTCCACATCCTGCGGGTCCGGCTCTTCGGTGGTGGACTTGACATCGGCGAACACGCGGGTGTCCAAGTACTCATCGAGCGGGCACGGTGCATGCCACAGATAGTCGGCGAGCACGGCCATGCCCCAGGCGCCGCCTTCTGCCGCGGTTGCCATCACCTTGATCGGGGTGCCGAACGCGGCGGCCAGGATCTTCTGCGCGACCTTCGGCGTGGTGAAGATTCCGCCATGGCCGACCAGGGAGTCGATTCTCACGCCTTCGTCCTTGGTCATCACGTCCATGCCGATCTTGACCGGTGAGAACGCGCTGAACAGCTGGGCGCGCATGAGGTTGGCCAGCGTGAAGTGCGATTCGGGGCCGCGTGCCAGCACGGGCCGGCCTTCGGGCAGCCCTGCCAGGAATTCGCCCGAGTAGAAGCAATAGTTGAGCAATCCACCCGCGTTCTTGTCGGCCTTGTCGCTGATGGCCGCACGGAACAGGGTGCCGAACAGGGTGCCGGCGTCGATGGGGTGGCCGATCGCTTCGGCAAACTCGCTGAACATCCTCACCCAGGCGTTGAGGTCGGAGGTGAAGTTGTTGGCGTGGCTCATGCCTGCCAGATCGCCGGCGGGCGTGGTGACCAGATCGACTTCGGGGTGCAGGCGCGCCAGCTTGTGCTCGAGCACGACCATGGCGAAGATGGAGGTTCCCGCGGACACGTTGCCGGTGCGGACGCGCACGGAGTTGGTGGCCACCATGCCGGTGCCGGCATCGCCTTCCGGCGGGGCAAGGACGATGCCCGGCTGCAGGATGCCGGAGGGGTCGAGCAGCCTGGCGCCTTCGGCGGTCAGCTCACCAGCCGGGGTTCCGGCGACCAACGGGGTCGGCAGCAGATCCTCGATCTTCCACGGCTGGGCCGCGATCTCGTCCAGCGCGTCGAAGCGCTTCAGAAATTCGGTTTCGTAGGTCTTGGTGGTCGGGTCGATCGGAAACATGCCCGAGGCATCGCCCACGCCGAGGACCTTCTTGCCGGTGAGCTTCCAGTGCACGTAGCCGGCGAGCGTGGTGATGTAGTCCACATTGCCGACATGTTCCTCGCCGTTGAGTACGGCCTGGTACAGGTGTGCCACGGACCAGCGTTCCGGAATGTTGTACTGGAACAGTTCCGACAGCTTCTCGTGCGCTTCGTGCGTGTTGGTGTTCTGCCAGGTGCGGAACGGTACGAGCAGTTCGCCGTTCTTGTCGAAGGCGAGGTAGCCGTGCATCATGGCGGAGAAGCCGATATGGCCGATGGAGACCAGTCGCTCGCCGTAGGCGTTGTACACATCGTTCGCCATGGATGCGTAGGCGGACTGCAGGCCCTTCCAGACCTCTTCGAGGGAATAGGTCCACAGGCCATCCTCCAGATGGCTTGCCCACTGGTAATCGCCGGAGGCGATGGTTCGGTACGTGTCATCGATCAGTACGGCTTTGATTCGGGTGGAACCAAATTCGATGCCGAGTGCGGTGCGACCGCCACGAATCTTCTCCGCGATCTGCTGGGGAGTATCGTCAATGTCGACCATATCGATTCCTTTGCTTGTTACTTGTGGTATTGGATTCGCGTTCGCCGGGTCACTTCGTCCAGAGGGCCTGGATCTCCTCAAGGGTCTTGCCCTTGGTTTCAGGAGCGAACTTGGCGATGGAGATGGCGCCGATGAAGTCCATGATCATCCAGAAGACGAAGGTGCCGGTACCGCCCCAGCCTTCGAACATCATCGGGGTGAACTGGCCCACGCAGATGTTGATGCCCCACAGCAGCACGGTGCACAGGCCGGATGCGCGGCCACGCATGTAGGTCGGGAAGAGCTCGGGGATCATGACCCAGGTCACAGGGCCGAGGCCGAAGGCGAAGCAGGCGATGAAGCCAGGCGCCGGCGACGACGAGCCAGCCGATGTTGGCGTGGAAGGCGAAGGCCATGAGGGCGGCGAAGACGCCCATGCCGGCAGCGGAGGTGACGAGCAGCGGCTTACGTCCTGCCTTGTCGATGAGGGCCATGCCCACGACGGTGAAGATCAGTTCGACGAGACCGACGAGGGAGGAGCACAGGAATTCGACGTTCGGAATGTTGTTGCCCAGAGCGGCCTTGAACATAGTCGGGCCGTAGTAGGAGACGGCGTTCTGGCCACCGACCTGGTTGAAGGCGGCGAGCAGCAGGCCGATGAGGAACGGGGTGAGCAGCGGCTTCTTGAACAGGTCGCTCAGCTTGCCGTTCTTGTCGCGCTCGATGGAAGCCTTGACGTCGGCGACCTCACGATGGGCCTCTTCGGTGCCGCCGATGATACGGGCGGCGATCAGGGTCCACGGGCTGAAGGTGAAGGCGGACCACAGTGCTGCGAAGAAGAAGCAGGCGCGCCAATGAGGAGGACCTTGCGGCGGCCGATCTTATCGGCGAGGAAGCCGGAGAAGCCGACGCCGACGACGCCACCAATCATGATGGAGGAGATCACGAGTCCCTGCAGGCCGGCGGACAGGTGGTACGCCTGGCGCAGGAATTCGATGGCACCGGAGATGCTCACGGTGTCGTAGCCATACAGAAGTCCGGCCATGCCGGCGCTCAGCGCCAGGATGACCACGTATTTCATCGAGCCCTGCTTCACGGCGGCGCTCGTAGCGTTCTCAGTCATAGTTGTTCCTTTGTTGTTCCCAACCGGCAGTTTGACCTGCCGAAGCAGCTTTGCTTCACACGGGACCCCGGTTTGGAGCCAGGGCAATTTCGCGGCTTTGCTACGGCGATTCGGTTTCCCGTTCGCTGATATGAAATGTTACCGCTCACATTTTCATTTGTCCAATCGATTCGCAAAGCTTGATATTACGCCGTTTCTTCGGCGTGTTGAACAATGTGTTACGCTCACATTTATCCTGTTTCGCGCGGATCCAGGCACCCTTGCGATTACCCTGCCAGACGGTTAGCTCCCCGCTTCTGCCGACGCTGAGTGTGCCGTCAGCGTCGGCAAAGGGTATATGACGCGCAGCTGTTGGACACACGAATCGGCCTATAGCCCCAAAACCTACGTAGACGACCCGGGTTCCGCGTTGAACCCTCACCGCGCTATCGCATATACGAAAAATCCCGGCGCCGGCGGGAATTCCTCCGCCAGTGCCGGGATATCTCGCCAGCCGTCAGACCTCAGTCCGCGCAACCATGCCGTGTCACATCACACCACACACAACGCATAACCACGTGGGAAACCACCCGATGCCCGCGCGAATCAGCGGTTCGGGGCGACGCCTACGGAACTGCGGCGAATCAGTTTCGCCGGAACCATTCCCACACCGTGCTGCACCGAGGCGTACTGGGGTTTGTCCCCCTCCCCCAACAGGAACAGCACCTCGCGCATGGCCTGCTGGCCCAGCATCTCGAAATCCTGCCGCACCGTGGTCAGCGGCGGGTACATGTTATCCACACCGGGCATGTCATCGAAACCGACCACGCTCACGTCCTGCGGAATACGCATGCCATGCTCGTGCAGGGCACGCGCCACGGCCATCGCCTGCGCATCGTTCGACGCGACCACGGCGGTCGGCAACTTGCCACCGGAACGGCCGATATCCTCAAGCACGTGGTTCATCCTGGCATACGCCTCACTGCCATCCCAGGAATCACATTGGATGGTGACAGAATTCATCGCGTCGGCCGCGCACAGGTCATTCCACGCCGCCAAGCGTGTAGCCGCATCGCGCCATTCGCGCGGACCCGCGAAATACAACGCGGAACGATGCCCGAGGGTTTTGAGCAGACCCATCACATCCTTCATCGCGCTCCACTGGTCGATGCCGGCCAATGCGATCTTTCGACGGTCGGACGGGCGCAGCAACCTCAGCTCCTCCTCAAGGCCCATACCGCCATGCGTGGAGGTGAGCAGCACACGCGGCCAGATGACCTGCGCGCGGCATGCCGCAGAGAACATCACATCGGTAGGGGTCAGGAAAATGAACGCATCGACGTTCTGCTCATCGAGAATACGGCACAGATCGTCGAACTCCTTCTGCGTGCAGGTCGCCTCATGCACGAGTAACACGGACATGAACATGCTATGGGAACGGGCGATCGACTCGATGGCGCCGATGGAGGAAATAGGGCCGTAGAATTCCCGGCCGCCGGCGATGAGCCCGATGGTGCGCGATTTGCGCGAAGCCAAGGCGCGCGCGGGATTGCTGGGACGATAATCAAGCTGCTCGATGGCCCGCTGCACTTTGGCACGAGTGGCTGGGGAAACACCAGGGAAATCATTGATGACCCGTGAAACGGTCTGATGGCTCACACCGGCAAGTCTGGCCACTTCAAACATCGAGGGGCGTTTATTCGCTTGTTGCCCGGTTGCCATACTTCACTTCCTCCCGGACCTGCATTCATCCATTGCGGTCTTGACTCTACCACAAAACGCATCGCAAAACGGGGGTATCACAGCCGCACTATATACCGACCGCCGGTGCCACAAGTACCCGTGACACAAGCGCAGGGCATATGAAAAGGGCCCACCTGCACATGCAGATGGGCCCCTGGACGTTCAGCTATGCGTTACGCATCAAGCAAACGCATAGCAACGTTGCGGCGAAATCAGAACCCGCCGGAATCAGAACTCGCGGTTGGCGCGGTAGAACTTGATCAGGCCCTGGGTGGAGGCGTCCTGGGCGGCGAGCGCATCGTCGTCCTTGGAAATCGCCGGGGTGATCTGCTTGGCCAGCTGCTTGCCGAGCTCGACGCCCCACTGATCGTAGGAGTCCAGGCCCCACACCGTGCCTTCGACGAAGGTGATGTGCTCGTACAGGGCGATCAGCTCGCCGAGCGAGAACGGGGTCAGCGCCACACCGAAGATCGACGTGGTCGGGCGGTTGCCAGTGAACACGCGGGCCGGGACGATGTCCTCAGGCGTGCCCTCGGCGCGCACCTCGTCAGCGGTCTTGCCGAACGCAAGCGCCTTGGTCTGCGCGAGGAAGTTGCCCAGGAACAGCTCGTGCACGTCCTGGTCGCCGTCCTTGGTCGGGTTCGGGGTGTTGACGAACGCGATGAAGTCAGCCGGAATCAGCTGCGTGCCCTGGTGGATCAGCTGGTAGAAGGCGTGCTGGCCGTTGGTGCCCGGCTCGCCCCAGAAGATCTCGCCGGTGTCGGAGGTGACGGGGGTGCCATCCCAGCGCACGGACTTGCCGTTGGACTCCATGGTCAGCTGCTGCAGGTACGCCGGGAAGCGGTGCAGGTACTGGTCGTACGGGAGCACCGCATGGGATGCGGCGTGGAAGAAGTTGCGGTACCACACGTTGAGCATGCCGAGCAGCACGACCACGTTCTTGTCGAACGGGGTGTTGGCGAAGTACTCGTCGATCTCATGGAAGCCGTGCAGGAACTCCTCGAAGCGGGCCGGGCCGAAGACCACGGCGAGGGAGGTGCCGACAGCGGAATCCACGGAGTAACGGCCGCCGACCCAGTTCCAGAAGCCGAAAGCGTTGGACGGGTCGATGCCGAACTCCTCGACCTTCTCCAGGTTGGTGGAGACGGCGACGAAGTGCTTCTTGATGGCGTCGGCGTTCTGCGCGTCGGAGCCGTCGATGGCGCCCTTGGCCTTGAGCTCTTCGAGCAGCCAGGTGCGGGCTTCACGGGCGTTAGTCAGGGTCTCAAGCGTGGTGAAGGTCTTGGAGACGATGATGAACAGGGTGGTCTCCGGGTCGAGGCCCTTGGTCTTCTCGGCCAGATCGTTCGGGTCGATGTTGGAGATGTAGCGGGCGGAGATGCCGGCGTCAGCGTACGGCTTGAGCGCTTCGTACACCATGACGGGGCCCAGGTCGGAACCGCCGATGCCAATGTTGACCACGGTTTCAATCTTCTTGCCGGTGACGCCCTTCCACTCACCGGAACGGACCTTGTCAGCGAAGGCGTAGATGCGATCGAGCGTATCGCGCACGTCCTTGACGACATCCTGGCCGTCGACGATGTACTTGCCTTCATCTTCGACCGGGCGACGCAGCGCGGTGTGCAGCACGGCACGATCCTCGGTGTTGTTGATGTGCACGCCGGTGTACATGGCCTTGGTGCGCTCGTCAAGCTTGACGGCCTTGGCGAGGTCGGCGAACAGCTTCAGGGTTTCCGGCTTGATCAGGTTCTTGGACAGATCGAAGTGCAGGTCGCCGGCATCGAAGCTCAGCTGGTCCACACGGCTCGGATCCTCGGCGAACCACTTCTTGAGGCTGATGCCTTCGTTCTGCAGCTCGTCATAGTGCTTCTGCAGGGCAGCCCACTCAGGAGTCTTGGTGGCGTCAACTGGCGGATTGATGGCCATACTTGGTCCTTTCTTCATAATCGAAGCGATATCTTCCCGCATGCGTGGCAGACACGCGACGCGGAATGACATCGTTTGCTTCCATGTGACAAGATACTCACAAAATAGGACAGAACCGGACAGTCCCCGATGCCGTCCGGGCGAAGCCGGTCACAGCAGCTCGTCACGGCCTTCCTGCCGCAGATGCGCCACCATATTCTTGACTTCCTGGCTGCGTGCACGCGGCGCAACGAGCAAAGCATCCGGCGTGTCGACCACAACCATGTCGTTCACGCCGAGCAATGCGATCGTCCGCCCTGCGGCGGGCACCACCACATCGCCGGCGGAATCGATATAGGACACGTTCTCACGATCGCCGAGAATCTTGATGTTCTGCTGGTTCACACTCGGCAACAACGCGGCGACGGAATTGAAATCGCCGATATCGTCCCAGCCGAAATCACCCGGGATCATCGCCACGCCGCCCTGCACGCTCAACGGTTCAGCGACCGCGTAATCGAACGCAATCTTCTCGATGCCCGACCAGTGAGTCGCCATCGCCTCATCGACCGCATCGCCGCCAGCAAGGTACGCGTCCGCGATAGCTGAAATCGCGTCGTACATACGCGGCTTGTATTCACGCAAGCAGCCGAGCAATACGTCCGCGCGCATCACGAACATGCCGGCGTTCCAACGGTATTCGCCGGTGGACAGGTAGGCTTGGGCGGTCGCGGCATCGGGTTTCTCAACGAACCGCTCGACCAGCCGTGCGTTCGGGGCTTCGGGCACGTCCGCGGCCAGGGAACGGCCCTGATGGATGTAGCCGAACGCCGTAGACGGGCGGGAGGCGGCGATGCCGATGGTCGTCACATAGCCGGCGCGCGCCGTGGCGACGGCCTCACGGACCGCGCGGGCGAAGGAGGCAGCGCCACGAATCACATGGTCCGCGGCGAACGACCCCACCACGACGCGCTCCCCGTGGCGGCGAGCCAACACGGCGGCGGCGAGGCAGATCGCGGCGGTGGAATCACGCGGCACCGGCTCGGCGAAGATGTCGTTGCCGTCAAGATGCGGCAGCTGCTCACGGATCGCCGCGACATGCCGCCAACCCGTACTCACCGTGACATGGCCCCGCCCCGCAACGCGTTCCAGCCGGTCGTAGGTGGATTGGATCAGCGTGCGGCCCTGGCCGAGCAGGTCGTAGAGGAATTTCGGTTTGGCCTCGCGGCTCAGCGGCCACAGGCGGGTCCCCGTGCCGCCGGCGGGAATCACCGCGTAAAAATCCTCGTCTACTCCCGTGCGCCCGTCCTGCGGTTGTGGCTGCGGCTGCTGCTGCGGCTCCTGCCGTCCCGCCGCCATACTTGGGTTGCCATGCGGTTCACCATGCTGTGCATTCTGTGCATTCGCGTCGATCATGCTGCTCATGGCTCCATTGTGGCACAAGCGTATGGCACAGGAATGCGGTATAGAAATACTGCGATGCTAACGACGTGTGCTTTCAATCACGAACTTCTGGCATGTTATGAGGCCGGGGGGGCGCGATTCCGAAGGAGGAATGTTTGAGGGGACGAAATCCGCGAAATGGAATGTCGCAGAACGGAATGTACACAGAACGGAGTGCACACAGAACGGCAAAAATCTCAATATCTCGACGATTTGCACCATGTCATCGAGATTTTCAGAACAAAGTCTCGATATCTCCTCGCGAATCCGGATTTTCCCGATTTTTTGAGATTCCGCACTAGGCATCACAGACGGCGAGCAGTCAAGAATCGTTGAAATTCCAAGCTTTTTCACGACTGACCATCATGCTCGACGCATCGAGAAATCTCAATATCTCGTCTAAATTGCCGTTTGCGCGAGTTGTTGAGACTCTTTCGAACAATCTCTCAACATCGCGGCTCGAACGGGAGATATCGAGACTTTGGTATGGCGCCCGGGCAATCGGCGTCGGGCGCTCAAGGCGGAATGGATACGGAAACAAATGGTATGAGTCGAAGCACGTCGAGACATCGGACTTGCATCCCGTGTCTTTGCCGGCCGCAGGGGATGCAACCGAGTTTGCCGTGCGGGCCGGGGGTTGTCAATCGCGCGTATGCCAGGACATACGCCGTACGCCGGAAGCAAGCGCCCGGCAGGCCTGATATGCCGATAACGCGTCGTTGCGTATGCCCGGGCATGCGCGAGCCGGCAGACGCCAGGCGATCTCGTCGTTCCCCGGCACCTTCCGTCTGGTTGTGTATGCCGCCGCATACGCGAAGAAATGGAATGCCTAAAGCAATAACTTTGGTTCCTATATGCCGGAAAAGACGAATTGATGATGCGGTTTGATGCGTGGCTTCAGATGCGGTTGACCATGCCGTTGCCGGATGCGGTTTACGGTTCCGGCGTCGGACCGACTGTTGTGTCGCTGCAGATGAGGGGTGTTCGACAAAAATCCTGAAGCAATGACTGAAACGGCTGGAAAGCCCAAAAAGACGGGAAAGCTGAAAGCGCTGGAAAGACCGGAAAGACCGGATAAAAAATGAGGAGGCTCTCAGGCCTCCTCATGATCGTCGTCGTTGTCGCTGTCTTCCGACATAAGTCGGTCGAGCGCGGCGAGCGTCGAATCCATTCTGAGTATTTGCTCAGTCATGGTCTGTCCTTCCTTTCTCGATTGATAATGGTTGGATGCGTCGGGATTATCCGGCAATGCGCATGAATCGCGCAATCATGAATATACCCGACCGGCGCTTCGGCTGCGTGAATGGAAGGCTGATTTCACGGTAATTTTACGAAATGATTGCGTAACCAACCGGTTGATGACAACGTTTCTATCCTTGTGAATGCCGGCATCCTGTCGGTATGCGAGGATGCCGGCAGAAGTGCAACCGCCATCGTTTGCAGTGGCGATTGGTGAGCGTGTTTCGCTGTGCGCGCAGAGGGATTCATGGAGCGTGCCGTGTTGAGTGCATGTGATGCGCTGCAGCAAGCGGGTTGCAAGACTGAATCGGCTGCGCGTCCACGACCCCGGAATCGGGGGCGCGACTCGTGCCGTCTGACCGAAATCGTGGGCAAACTGTGGGCACAACGTGGGCAACACATTGCGCCGTGGCGTGCGGTTCCCGTTATCGGCATGATTTTGATTGTGCTTTCGGAGCTTTCGGATGTTGTGCGGTTTGGGGGCTCCACCAATCGTCGTGCCGTTGTGCGTCAGCGTGTTTCGCTCGGAATTCTGCGGTTGTCTGCGGTCTGATACGGCTGGCTTGGCCCGGTGGTACATTGGACAGGTCGCGCGCGTGGCGGAATTGGTAGACGCGCAGGATTTAGGTTCCTGTGACTTTGTCGTGAGGGTTCAAGTCCCTTCGCGCGCACTGGTGTATGTGCCCCGGCATCGGCAGAATGATTGTGCTGATTGTCTTGGGGCTCATACCAAGGGAGATTGGTGCGACAACGCCGTCGATTTTGCAATATCTGGAGGTTCCGGTATAGTAAAGGACTTGTGCGCGAGGAGCGTATGCTTCTCGGGCAACACGCCACTTTAGCTCAGTCGGTAGAGCGGCTCACTCGTAATGAGCAGGTCGACAGTTCGATTCTGTCAAGTGGCTCCGGTACGGCACGTCGTTAGGCGTGCCGTTCTTGTTTTATCCCGTTTTCGCATGCAATGATATCCGCCAAGCCACGGGAAATGGGTTGCATAACAAAATGTGTGTCTGGCGCGGCGGCACGGTAATGAGTGTGCCGATCATTGTTTTTTTCACGAACTGGTTACGCTGGGAGAGGTGCTAGCGTAACCAGTTTGTGGAGTGATTGGCTGAACCGAGGCATCGGGTTGAGAGACAACGGATGTGTCCGGTGACGAGCATGCGACGGCGTTGGATGGCGCTACCGCCGATATGCCGGGATGAATAAGCGCACGATGAATCACCTCACGACACGCTTACTGTCGTCAGGACTCAGTCACATCATGGGCACCACGTTTTTTCCTATACGACCGAAAACGCAGCCTACAGCAACGTCTCGGTCACTATTCCGCCACGCCCGCACGCACGCCGCACTCACACCCGCACCCCACCGCACGACGGACACATCCCGCGCGCCGACGCGGCCGAATCCTATGATGAACAGCGTCACCGTCCGTCAGGCATCGCAACATCGCAGGGAGGAAAGACGTGCACACACTCATCCAACCAGTCACCCTGCTGCTCATCATCATGGTGGGCTACGCGTTCAAACGCTTCGGACTGTTCGGGCCGCGCGATTACCGGGTGTTGCAGACCGCGGAATTCGATCTCATCCTGCCCGGCGCCATCATCTACTCGTTCGCCACGCAGCCGCATGACATCCGCCTGCTGTGGATTTCGCTCTTCGGGTTCGCCGCAGCCGCGGTACCACCCATGCTGATTTTCCTGTTCACCCGTCACCGCCCGGTTTCCCAGCGCGCTTTTATCATGCTCAACGGCGCCGGATTCAATGTCGGCTGCTTCTGTTTCCCCGTATTGCAGGCATTTTACGGGTCTGCGGCGTTGGTGCCTGCCGCGATGTTCGACATCGGCAACTGCATCATGGTAGCCGCGGGGACGAATGTGCTCACCCAGACGCTGCTGCATATCGCGCCGGGAATGACGCTTGCCGAGCAGCACGCGGGCGACGCGCCGACGCTGCCCTACCGACGCCCGTCAGACCGGGATGCCAAACGACTCGCCCGGCGCACGTTGGGGCGTCGTATCGTGCGCGGATTCGTCTCATCGGTATCGTTCGACGTGTATATGGTGATGATCGTCCTGATGATCGCGGGCGTCCGCATTCCGTCCGGTATCGCCGATATCGCGCAACCTTTCGCCAACGCGAACTCACTGTGCGCGATGCTCATGGTTGGCATGCTCATGGACGTGCCGGCCGGCCGTGCGGATGTCCGAGCCGTAGCTGAGGTGTTGTTGTGGCGGCTGCCGTGCGGCATCGCGTTCGCCGCAGCCGCTTGGTTCCTGCTGCCGTTCGGTGCCGAGGTCCGGCAAGCGGTCGCGCTGTGCTGCCTCGCCCCGATTGCGGTGTTCTCCACGATGTTCACCGACAAGGTGCTGGGCAATGCGCGGCTTGCCGGGTTCTCGCTCGCGTTGACCGCAGTGGTGTCGTTGACATTGATGACCGTTGCGCGGATGGCGCTGCTCGGCTAAGTCGCTTATGAGCCCCAGAGCGTAATCCCCCTACCGCGTCACCAGTTGCGCGATGGCCGGAACCAGAGCCTTCAATGCCTTGCCGCGGTGCGATATCGCGTTCTTCTCATCCGCGCTCATCTCGGCGGATGTCAGCTCGGGGCCGCCCGACCCCCGGGCAGGCTGATCATCCGGCACGAACAGCGGATCGTAGCCGAAACCATGCTCCCCGCGCGGCTTGCGGATAATGCGGCCGGGCATCTCGCCGATTTCCACGTGGTCGGAGACAATCGGATGCAGTCCGTCGGCGTCCGCACCCGGCCCGGGCACCGCGAGCGCCGCCGCACAACGGAACCGGGCCGTGCGCTTGTCGTCGGGGATATCAGCGATCTGCTTGAGCAACAGCTCGTTGTTCGCCGCATCATTGCCGTGTTCGCCGGCCCAGCGGGCGGACAGGATGCCGGGGGCCGCGCCCATCACGTCAACAATCAGCCCGGAATCGTCGGCAATCGCGGGCATGCCAGAACGTTGTGCGACGAACCGCGCCTTGAGCAGCGCGTTCTCTTGGAAGGTGACGCCGGTCTCGACCGGGTCGGGCAGACCAAGCGAGCCCGCGGAGACGAGTTCGATCGGCGCGCCAGCGAGGTCTTCTGCGAGAATTCGGCGGATTTCCGCGAGTTTGCCTTCGTTATGCGAGGCGACGACGATGGTGAGTGCCAACGTGATTCCTTTCATCGATTTGGGTTGGGTTGCGCGCGGCGGCGGCCGGATTGGTCGGTCCAGAACCAATCACCCGGAACCAATCGGCTCGAAACCGACCAGCCTGAGGCAAAATCAGCCTGAAACCAATCAGTCCTGGGCGAGCGCCGCAGCCTGGGCGGCTTGCAATTCGCGGTTGCCCTTTTCGGCAAGGTCAAGCAGGATCCCGAGCTCCGCGCGCGTGAACGGGCGATGCTCAGCGGTGCCTTGAATCTCAATGAACGCGCCGGAACCGGTCATGGCAACGTTCATGTCGGTCATCGCCTTGCTGTCCTCCACATACGGCAAATCCAGCATCGGCTTGCCGTCGATCACGCCGACAGACACCGCGGACACCGCATCCTTAATCACCTTGTCAGCGGATTTGATGTGCCCGTTCTTCTCTGCCCAACGCAACGCGTCGACGAGCGCGACATACGCGCCGGTGATCGATGCGGTGCGCGTGCCGCCGTCCGCCTGCAGAACATCGCAATCCAACTGGATCTGGTTCTCCCCCAGCGCTTTCATATCGATGACACCGCGCAGGCAACGCCCGATCAGACGGCTGATTTCATGGGTACGTCCGCCAATCTTGCCTTTGACGGATTCACGATCGGTGCGCTCCGAGGTGGCGCGCGGCAGCATCGCGTATTCCGCGGTCACCCAGCCCAGCCCACTGTCCTTGCGCCAACGCGGCACGGACGGCGTGAAGGTCGCCGTGCACATGACGCGCGTATGCCCGCATTCGATGAGCACCGAGCCCTCCGGCGGTTCGGTGAAATGCCGGGTGATGCGCACCGGGCGAAGTTCGTTGACTTTCCGCCCGTCCGCACGGGTGAGGTTCATATCGACTTCCAAGGCGAGCCGTGATTGCGCGTCGTCCTTAGTATCCGTCTCGTTCTCGTGCGCGAAATCCGTCTGTGTCATGTCTGCCTCGCGTTCTTTCATCTGCAATTATCTGCAATGTGCCGGGCCTACCGGCGTATCATCCTTCGTACGCTCTCAACCTAGCACAGCGCAACGCCCGCATGTCCGAGACAGTCACCGTGCGGCACCGCTCACTGCGAGCGCAACAGCGACTTCTCAGGCAGGATTCGGTCAATGAGGAACACGGCGAGCGCGACCAGCAGGAATCCGATGACAAGGCCCACGATGTTGACGATGAACTGGCTCCACCCCAGCTGCCCCAAATCGATGAAGGTGTACGGGTACGGGTTGCCGCCAACCGACGGGCCCGAATGCGGCCACAACTGTGCGCGAATCACCACAAAGGCGAGATAGATCGGAAAGTAGCCCATCCAGCTGAGCACATAGCTTGGTTTGAACCGCCGGTGCGGGTCGAACAGCAGAAAATCAACCACGGCCATGACCGGCGCAATACGATGCAGCATCGTATTGGTCATGATGCCGAGCACTTGGGGCACGTAATGCGGGTCATCCGGCGGCATGAGCAGGAACGCGACCAGCGCGGTGATAATCGCGTACACCGTCAGGCAGCCTTTGAGCCATGCGGGCGGTTGGATGCCTTTGAGCAGGCTCGCGGCGCCGGACCACAGCATGACGATGCCGAGCATGAACCCGGTTTGGAATGTGAAATACACCCATCGATTGGGAATCGTCCACGCCTCGTATGTGCCGACGAAGCACAGCGCGGCAATTGCCAGACGCCAGACACCCGCAATGAATCTCATACCGTCAGCTTACGCCCGCCCCGCCTCACCGTCGGTACAACCCTCTGCCGACGTTTACCCGCCCCTCAGCGTCGGCAGACCCTTCCACCGACGCTTGCACGGCGCGTGCCGTCGGACTACGCTAACCGGCAACGGACCGAATACGAGAACATCACGAGAAGGACAAATCATGGTTGATTATTCACCGGCATTGATGACCGACATGTACGAGTACACGATGCTGGACGCCGCACTCAAGGACGGGACCGCGGACCGCCCGTGCGTCTTCGAGATCTTCACCCGGCATCTGCCCGCAGGCCGCCGCTACGGCGTGCTCGCCGGCACCGGGCGCATCCTTGACGCGCTCGAACACTTCCACCTGGATGATGAGGACCTTGCGTTCCTCGCGGACCGCAAGATCGTGAGCAGGGAGACGCTCGACTGGCTCAAGGACTTCCGGTTCACCGGCTCGATCAAGGGCTACCGCGAAGGTGAAATGTTCTTCCCGAACTCCCCGGTGCTGCAGGTCGAAGGCACGTTCGGCGAGTGCACGCTGCTCGAAACCCTTCTGCTGTCCATCCTCAACTATGATTCCGCCGTCGCCTCCGCCGCCTCCCGCATGGTCAGCGCCGCCAAGGATCGCCCCTGCATGGATATGGGCGGCAGGCGCACCAACGAATGGGCCGCGGTCGCCGCAGCACGCGCAGCGGTCGTCGGCGGCTTCCAAGGCACCGCGAACCTGCTGGCCGCCCAGCTGTACGGTCTCAAAGCCATCGGCACGGCGGCCCACTGCTTCACCCTCGTACATGACAGCGAGCGCGAGGCCTTCGAATCGCAAATCAACGCGCTCGGCAAGAGCACCACACTGCTGGTCGACACATACAACATCGAGGAAGCCGTGAAAACCGCCGTCGAAGTCGCCGGCCCCGATCTCGGCGGTGTGCGCATCGATTCGGGCGACCTGGCCGCGATGGCGCAACGCGTGCGCAACGAACTGGATGCCCTGGGCGCGACTTCCACGACCATCACCGTTACCAACGACCTCGACGAATACGCGCTCGCCGCGCTGCAGACCGCACCGGTCGACTCCTATGGCGTGGGTACGATGCTCGTCACCGGGTCCGGCGCCCCGACCTGCGCGATGGTCTACAAGCTGACCGAGCGCGAGAACGCGGACGGCATCATGGAGCCGGTCGCCAAGAAATCCAAGGACAAAGCGACCGTGCCCGGGCGTAAACTCGCCTACCGCTCCTATGAGTACAATCTCGCGGATTGCGAACACGTCATTTCCGGTTCCGAAAGCAAGCTG
This sequence comes from Bifidobacterium thermacidophilum subsp. thermacidophilum DSM 15837, assembly GCF_000426425.1. Classification (NCBI taxonomy): domain Bacteria; kingdom Bacillati; phylum Actinomycetota; class Actinomycetes; order Bifidobacteriales; family Bifidobacteriaceae; genus Bifidobacterium; species Bifidobacterium thermacidophilum. The sequence goes on along the minus strand of NZ_AUFI01000011.1, from coordinate 72,202 downwards.
GCCGATTTCCACGCACCCGAGGATTGGAAGGACCTGCTCGTGCAGTACGTGGATCATGGCGAAATCAACCATGATTACCAGGGGCATGACGCGATTGTCAACGCACACAACTACCGCGCGAAGGCGTTGGCCGAGCTGCCGATTACCGCGCAAAGCCTGATGAAGGGCGATCCGGCGATCCCGACCGAAACGACGGTGCTGTGACTGTGATTGATGGTTGACCGGCGTCATCAGCGCTGCGATGTTGCTGGTAGCGCAATGATTGTCGCCGTTGCTGCGATGCGGTGAGCAGGTGACGTCAATCAGCGCATGGTTTTGCATCCATATGCACGATGGGCCGGCTGCGAGGACGTTTCAACGCCCCACAGCCGGCTCATCGCATTCGTCATATTGATATCGTTCGCACGCGGGAAGGCATGTCGGCAGGAAACTGGGCTCACTCGTCCCCGTTGCCGGCGCCACCCATCATCTGCTCATAGATGCGCTTGCATTCCGGGCATACCGGATATTGCGACGGATCATGCTTCGGAACCCAGATCTTGCCGCACAACGCGACCACCGGACGACCGGTCAGGCGCGACTGCTCCATGCGGCGCTTGGAGACATAATGTGCGAAACGGTCCGCGTCGCCGTCATCAGTGCCTTTGAGCTTCTCTTCCGCCTGCGGGCGCTCCAACACCGCCGTGCCGGTCGCGGAATCCGGATTCGACAGCGGAGAGACTGCCTCATCCGCATCGCGTGCGATCAGCCCCACCACGGAACCCGCAGCGAATTCGGCCGTGGCGCCCGCAGCTTGGCCCGTTGCTATGCCCGCCGCTGAGCCCGACGCCCTGAGCGTATCGAAGGATTCTTCCACGAGCATATTCTTGTTGCCACTGATGCTTTCTCCGTACCTGTTCATGAGTTTCCGCCTTCCACCGGATTGTCGTCGATGCCACCATCATAGTCACGCGAGATATCCGACGGCGGCGGCACATCGCCAGAAGCTTCCACGGCCCGTCGCCCCGCCACCTTCTACCGACATTCACGACCCACTCAGCGTCGGCAGAAACAGAAGCGCGACCTTCTACCGACGCTCACCAGCCACTCAGCGTCGGCACAACCCTCTACCGACGTTGAGACAGCTGACGCTCCCGGCGGGAAACGCGGTACGCTTGTGCTATGACTATCGCAGTATGCCCCGGCTCGTTCGACCCGGTAACCGCCGGACATCTTGACGTTATCCGACGCTGCTCGCGTTTCTTCACGCAAGTGCATGTGGTCGTAGCCGTCAATGCAGCGAAAACACCGATGTTTTCCGAACACACCCGGGTTGATATCATCCGTCAGGCCCTCGGAGGAACCTGCGACAACGTGACCGTCGCATCCACCGACGGCCTTATCACCGATTATTGCAAGAAAGTGGGCGCAACCGTCATCGTCAAAGGCCTGCGGCAGAACGGCGATTACGAAGCGGAACTCGGCATGGCGCTCGTCAACCGCAAACTCGCCGGCGTGGAAACCCTGTTCCTGCCCGCCGACCCGGTGCTTGAGCACATTTCCAGCTCCGTCGTCAAAGATGTCGCCCGCCATGGTGGCGATGTGACCGGCATGGTCCCCGATTGCGTCATCCCCCTGCTCGAACGGGCGTTGCACGAGGAAGAACAGGGGCAACAAGTCGGGAAATAACCGGTAACACACCGCAGAAAACGATCCCGACACCGCCGGCGTATCGCCTACGATAGAAGAAGACGCAACGATGTGGCAGCAGGACATTGCGGATGCGGCGAGCGCGACCGACCGCACACCGACACTGACAGCCACAGGACACCACAGGTAGCAAGGAGACAGCATGACAGGCGAGGAAGCCAACAACGCCAACGATCCTCAGCACGCGACCGATACCAGCGACGGCCAAACGGGCGCTCCGACGAGCAATCCGGCAAGCGAACCAGCCAGCGCGTCAGCCAGCATGTCAACAAACGCCCAGACTCCCGCACAACACCAGACCACGCCGCTTTCGGCATTGGCACCAGCCGCCGACGCCAGGCAAGACGCACCCGCCGCGGGGGGCGACCCGAGCGGTGTCCCCCATGACGGCAACACTCGTACCGCACAAGTCGGAGAACACCCCGAAAACACGAAACCGACGGCGAAACCGGTGTTCTCCCCGTTCGATATGTCCTCCCTGCCGGATTTGCGCGACCCTTCGAGCCACGGCGGCGCTAACTCAGACACTCCCGCGGACGACGACCGCGCAGACGCTTCCGCCGGTCGAAATGATGTGCGTGCCAACTCGCGACGCGACCCGCATGCCGCCGATCTGCACGCCCTTGACCCGCACGCCGATCCGGAGGACCAGAGCCGCGCGGAATTCACCACCGTCTACGACATCATCGACTCCCTTGAACAACAGCTTGACGAGGCAAAAAGCAGCATCTTCACCCCTTCCCAAGTCAGAATCGACCGCAACGCATTTGCCAGCCAACTCGACGAACTGAAAGCCATGCTGCCCGTCCAGCTGGAACGTGCCTCGGCGCTGATGCGCGAAGCGGAACGCCGTCTCGAAAACGCGCAAACCCAAGCGAACGCGGTCGTTTCGTCCGCCCAAAGCCGCGCCGCGGACATCGTGCGGGACGCCCAGGAGCAGGCGCAGTTCCTCGCCGGGCAGGACAACATCACCAATATCGCGAAGCAGAAAGCGCGTGCTATCCTCGACCAGGCACAAACACAAGCCGACAAACTCACCAGCGGCGCCAACCAGTACTGCACCGATGTCATGCAAGGTCTGCAAGACCAGCTCGACAAGCTCAGCCAAGATGTGCGGGGCGGCCTGACAGTACTCGACCAGCGCGAACGCGAAGCGAGCGCACGACTTGACCACATCCAATCAGACGACTATCCGGAGGCTTGATATGGCACGTCCAGAAGATTCAGCATGGGCAGTATCCGTGGCGCAAGTCGCCTCACGACCGGGGCAAAGCTCCCCCGTGGACGCGAACTTCCCCGCCCCGAGCGGAATCGGCGACACCATTGTCGGCGTGACCGAAGGTGAACCGATTCATGTGAACGGAGCGTTCGACTCTATCATTGACGGCCTGGTATTCCACGCCCACATCACCGCCCCCGTCCACGCGGAATGCACCCGCTGCCTCAAACCTCTGCAACACGACTGGGGCACCGACGTCACCGCGTTCTTCCCCTACTCCTACAAGGAAGACGAAACGGACGACGATACCGACATCATCGCCGGAGAAGAGGAATCCGAAGACACCTACCCGCTTAGCCCCGACGGTTGCTTCGCCGATCTCGAGGCCCTGCTGCGCGACACCTTCGCCGAAAGCCTGCCGCTGCAACCGCTGTGCCAGCCCGACTGCAAAGGCTTGTGCCCGCAATGCGGCATCAACCTCAACGAGCACCCCGAACACAAGCACGACACCACGGACATCCGATTCGCGGCACTCGCCGGGCTCAAGGAACAGCTTGAGCGGGAAACGAAGGATCGCTGACCGGCGCCATGCCGCCCCGATGGACGTTGTACGAGCTATGCGGTACAATTCTGAACGCTTAAGCTCAATCGTTCGAACGAAATAGAGGATTACACCATGGCACTGCCTAAGTACAAGACCTCGCGCGCCAATACGCATTCGCGTCGCGCGAACTGGAAAGCGTCTGCCGCGCAGACCGTCACCTGCCCGAACTGCGGCGCCCCGACGCTGCCGCACGTGGCTTGCCCGAGCTGCGGCTCCTTCCGCGGCCGCGTCTATCGTGACGCCATCCAGTCCGCCCACACCAAGTGAGCGCTCCGGAGCAGCTGAGGTAATTCAGTAAATCAGAACCCTGCCATCGACGGGTGGCAGGGTTCTGTCGTATCTGCGACGATTCCGCGTACCTGTGACGATTCCGTCCACAGTGCGACCGAGACGTCACACACCGAGCAGATACCCCACCCATCCCCTGGGTGTGCTGTGCCGAAGACCGGCAATATCACGACCGCCGGTATGATAGTGGTCAGGTCTTGCACAGAAGGAACGCCTGCCAACCGACGAGCAACCGACGAGCAATCCCCGACGCGCAAGCCATCAAGACATGGACTTCAGGCATCCTGCCGGCTACCACAACGGGGACATCCCCTGATTCGGCCGTCAGCAGAACACCGGAAGCCGCCGAGCCGTCACGCACATGCGTGACGGCAGAACAGGACACAGACAGGGGAACCCAGCATGGCTATCAACCGCGACGGCACATCAGAACATCAACACCACCACAAGCGTCACCCATCCGGCGCATCGCCCGCAAACCATACCGACGAGATGTCCCAGCAACGGCATCATGTCGGCGTTTCCGGACAGGAAGCGGCAGATCAGGCGCCGACCAAGGAACTGCTCGACGCACTCGGCACCACCATCAGCCCCGAGCTCCTCGTCCAGGCGTTGACGCATCGCTCGTTCTCCCATGAGCATCCCGGCGCCCCCAACTATGAGCGGCTGGAGTTCCTCGGCGATGCAGTGCTGGAACTGGTCTCCACAGAGACCCTGTTCAAGGCGCATCCCGACATGACGGAAGGGCAGCTGGCGAAGATGCGGGCCAAGGCGGTGTCCGAGGAATCGTTGTCGGCCATTGCGCGCAACAAACTCCATGTCGGACGATTCATTCTGCTCGGCCACGGCGAATCCGAATCCGGCGGAGCTGATAAAAGTTCCATTCTGTGCGACATCGTTGAATCCCTGATCGGCGCCACTTTCGTCGAACACGGCATCGACGGGGCACGCGAAGTGGTTCACCGGCTGGTGGACGATACGCTCCGGGAAGTCGCCACAGAAGGCCCGGCTTTGGATTGGAAGACCTCGCTGACCGTGCTCGCCCATCACATGGATTTGACCGAGCCGGTGTACCGCATGTCAGTCAGCGGTCCGGAATACGCGCAACAGTTCACCGCCCGGGCCATTCTTCCCGGCGGATATGGCAAGCGCTGGACACTGCCGATCCGCGACGAACATGGCTCGATCGCGCAGGAAGGCGAGGACCCGCTGCTGGGGACCGGTTCGGGGACCAGCAAGCGCAAGGCGCAACTTGCCGCGGCGGAACAGGCGTGGCATACGCTCAAACAACGCGAACGTGACTGCAATCGTATGCGCGCCCATGCAGGCTCCGGCGATACCGCAGATGTTAATGGCAACAACGACGGTAAGGACATCAGCGGCAACAGCAACGCTGACGACAGCACCGCAACCACAGGTACCGACCACGCAACTGACGCCGCCTGACGACCCATACACGCCACCGTTGCAGGCAGGCGCACAGGTCTCCGCAGGCAACGTGCTGGCCAGCCCCGCAGACAGCCACAACACCTCTATAGAGATAATCGCCGAACCGTTACCATCATGTGGTCGGTCCGGCGATTATCTCTCCACAGGCGATTACGATAAGACCAATACAACTATCTTGCCTGCCAGACCGCCACAAGCGGGACAGGCGGCACAGGAGCCTCACCGGGTTGCGCCTCACCAGGGGCGACGCCGCAGCGGAGCACCACCAATACACACATGAGAGGGATCATGGCTACACCAACGCCACTTCAGGCATTCAGCGGCGTGCCTAAGGCACCCGCAACGGAGAAACAGTCCATCGTCGACGGTGAGAAAATGACCGGCGCACAGGCGCTGATCCGTGCGCTGGAGGATCTGGGCGTCAAGGACGTATTCGGCATCCCCGGCGGAGCCATCCTGCCTGTTTACAACGCCATCAACCAGCACACCAAGTTCCGCTTCGTGCTGACCCGTCATGAGCAGGCTGCAGGCCATGCGGCAGAAGGATACGCCGTCGCGACCGGCAAGGTCGGCGTGTGCATCGTCACCTCCGGCCCGGGCGCCACGAACGTGGTCACCGCCATCGCGGACGCCAATATGGATTCCATCCCGATGGTCGTCATCACCGGCCAGGTGGGCGTGGGCGCCATCGGCACCGATGCCTTCCAGGAGGCCGATATCGTCGGCATCACTTACCCGGTCGCCAAGCATTCATATCTGGTCACGAATGCGCAGGATGTTCCGCGCGTGCTCGCCGAAGCCTACTACATCGCCGGTTCCGGCCGCCCCGGCCCGGTGGTCGTCGATTTGACGAAGACCGCGCAAAACGGCCAGATGTATTACTCCTGGCCGCAGCGAATGATTCTTCCCGGCTACAACCCCACCACCAAGGCGCATGGCCATGTGCTGTCGGATGCCGCGAAGCTGTTCTCGCAGTCCTACCGCCCGGTGCTGTATGTGGGTGGCGGCGCGGTCCGCTCCAACGCCGGCAAGCAGGTCAAGGAACTCGCCGATCTGACGGGCGCACCAATCGTCACCACGCTTCCAGCACGCGGCATCGTCCCGGATTCCGATCCGAAAGTGCTTGGCATGCTCGGTATGCACGGCACCATCGCCGCGACCGGCGCGGTCCAGCGTTGTGATTTGCTGGTCGCCATTGGTTCGCGATTCTCCGACCGAGTGACCGGCCGGCTCGATTCCTTCGCTCCCGCCGCCCGCGTCATCCACATCGACATCGACCCGGCAGAAATCGGCAAGAACCGTCAGCCCGACGTGCCAATCGTCGGCGACGTGGCCGAAGTGCTTGACGACCTAATCCCCGAAATCAAGCGTCAGCAGGCCATCCACAGCAAGCCGAACCTCAAGCCGTGGTGGGCACAGATCAACGAATGGCGTGAAAAGTATCCGACCACGTACGACGAGCCGCAGGACGCCCCCGCGGATGGATCTCTCTCCCCGCAGTGGGTTGTCGAGCAGCTGTCCAAGAACGCCGATCCCGAGACCATCTGGGTCGCGGGCGTCGGCCAGCACCAGATGTGGGCGTCGCAGCTCATCGACTTCGAGCATCCGCATTCATGGATCTCCTCCGGCGGCCTGGGCACAATGGGCTTCGGCCTGCCCGCCGCAATCGGCGCGAAAGTCGGCTCGCAGCGCGAATTCAACGGCCGCAAGCCGGTGTGGCTTATCGACGGCGACGGCAGCTTCCAGATGACCTCCGAAGAGTTGGCAACCGCCCTGCTCGACCACACGCCGATCAAGATCGCGATCATCAACAATTCCGTGTACGGCATGGTCCGCCAGTGGCAGACCCTGTTCTTCGACCATCATTATTCGGCGACAAGCCTGAACGACGGCGAGAACCGCGACGATATCGTCGATGTGCCTGATTTCGTGAAGCTGGCAGAGGCCTACGACTGCGTCGGCATGCGCGCGTTCACCAAGGATGAGGCGCTTGAGGCGATCAAGAAGGCCAATGCAATCAACGACCGCCCGGTGCTCATCGACTTCCGCGTCTGGAAGGACGCGATGGTGTGGCCGATGGTTCCGGCTGGCGCCTCGAACGACGAGGTCGCCTACCGTCCGGGTGTCCGACCGCTGCTCAGCCCCGCCGCACAGGCGAAGGCCGCAGCCGGCAGCACTGGCAATTCCGTCGCAGCCGCGGACGCGGCGTGAGTCCAGCAAGGAAGGCATCGAGGTTTAGAGGAGTCATCATGGCAAACTATCCCGCATCACAGCCCGGTTCCGAGCGTCACACCCTGTCCGTGCTGGTCGAAAACCGTCCTGGCGTGCTCGCGCGCGTGGCCGGTCTGTTCGCCCGTCGTGCGTTCAACATCAACTCGCTGTCCGTTTCGCCTACGGAACGCCCGGATATCTCCCGCATCACGGTGACGGCCGATGTCGAGGCGGTACCGCTGGAGCAGATTATCAAGCAGCTCAACAAACTGCTGCACGTGCTGAAAATCGTCGAGCTGGATCCGAACAACACGGTCGAACGCGAACTCGTGCTCATCAAGGTCAGCGCCGACGAATCCAACCGTTCCGACGTGCTCGAGATTGTGCGTCTGTTCCGTGTGCGCGTGGTCGACGTGAACCCGGAGTCGCTGACCATCGAAGCGACCGGCGCGGAAGGCAAGATTGACGCGCTGCTCGGTCTGCTTGAGCATTACGGCGTGATTGAGCTGGTCCGTTCCGGCGCGGTCGCGGTGACCCGCGGTCCGAAGGCGCTGAGCGAGAAGGTCATCGGTTCGGAGATTACCGGCCGCTGATTATCAGCGATTTGTGCGAAGTGTACGATTCGTGCGAGCCGTACGCTTGCCTATGAAACAGCCCCGTGAAGCATTGGGTTTCACGGGGCTGTTTCATAGGCAAGCGAGATTGGCTGCTTGACAGGTCGCCCTCTGGCAGGTGTCCGTCTGGCAGGCGGTCGCCTGTCCACCAAACGATTGGCGTGCAGCATCTAAACTGGATGACTGTCCAGCTCAGATGTCATTTGCCCGCCGGTCAGCCTTCCAACTCTTCGGACAGTTCCAGCCATTCGGCTTCAAGCGCATCCTTCTCGTCCGTCACTGCGTTGAGCTGCGTGTTGAGCTCGTTGAGTCCGGCGAAATCACTGGGATCATGCGCGGCCATCTTCGCCTCGATATCAGCGCGGCTTTCCTCGAGTTTCGCCAGTTTGCGCTCGATGGCGGACACCCGCTTGGACACCTGGTGGAATTCCTTGCCGCCCAGCTTATGCGTCTGGGGCTTGGCTTGGTCGGCGTCCGGCTGCTTGCCGTCATCCGAGGCGGCGGAGCCACCCTTGGTACCAGTGCCGCCCTTCCGGTCATCGCCGGTGCCGAGAATAGCCGACCAATCGCCGTCTTTCCTGGCCTGTTCGACCATATCAAGGTAGTCGCCAACGCCGCCGGGCAGATGCCTGACTTTACCGCCAATCAACGCGAACTGCTCGTCGGTGACACGCTCCAACAAGTACCGATCGTGCGATACGACAATCAGCGTGCCCGGCCAAGTGTCGAGCAGATCCTCCATCACCGCGAGCATGTCGGTGTCCAAGTCGTTGCCCGGCTCATCGAGGATGAGCACATTGGGCTCGTCAAGCAGAATTAGCAACAGCTGCATCCGGCGTTTCTGGCCGCCTGACAGGTCCCTGATCGGTGTCATGAGCTGGGCTGACGAAAAGCCGAGCCGTTCCATAAGCTGGGCAGGAGTGACTTCCTTGCCGTCGACGATATAGCTTGGCTTGTATCGGCTGAGAACTTCCTTGATCTTGTATTTGCCGAGTTTCTCCAGCTCGTCGAGCCGCTGCGAAAGCACCGCGAATTTCACGGTTTTGCCGATATTCACGTGCCCGCACGTCGGGGTGAGGGTGCCGTCGATGATCCTGAGCAGCGTGGATTTGCCGGCGCCATTGGCACCGACGATGCCGAATCGGTCGCCTGGACCGATCAGCCAGGTCACATCATCAAGGATTTTGCGCCCGGATACGGTCACCGTGCGTGCGGCGGCGGTATCAGCGGCCGGCATCCCGTCCGCATCGTTTGCCTCGGACACATGAGCGGAAGCCTCGCGCTCCCCTGTGCCGGGAATCAGCGCATCCGGGTCGACGGACAGCTGGACCGAACCGGTGACAATCGGCTCGGCATACAGCGGCGGAACCACATCCACACGCCCGGATGCCGCGGTGACGGCGGCAGCATCGGCATCGAGCCGACGCTCGTCATCCTGCGAATAAATCTGCGTCACATCAATCAGATCGACGACCTGTTTGCCCAGTCGCGATGTCGCCATCTGCTTCAATTCCAACGTGTTGCGCATCGGCGGCACATCGGCGATGAGTTCGCGTGCCTGTTTCACGTGAAACTTCTGTTTGGTCGAACGTGCCCTCGCGCCGCGGGACAGCCATGCGAGTTCCTTGCGGGCGAGATTACGTCGGCGTTCCTCGCGCACATCGGCCTGACGGTCACGTTCCACGCGTTGTAGCATGTACGCGCTGTACCCGCCTTCGAAGGGGTCGATCAGCCCGTCGTGCACTTCCCACATCGATTCGCATACCTCGTCAAGGAACCACCGGTCGTGGGTGACCAGCAGCAGCGCACCCTGACCGGATGCCCAACGGTTCTTCAGGTGTTCGGCAAGCCAGTGAATCGTCACGACGTCAAGATGGTTGGTCGGCTCGTCCAGCGCGAGGATATCCCAGTCCTTGAGCAGCAGACGGGCCAGATCGGCGCGACGGCGCTGACCGCCGGAGAGCGAACCGACTTTGGCGTCAAGGCTCATGCCTCCGAGCAGCGCCTCGACGATTTCGCGCGATGACGTGTCGGACGCCCATTCGTAGTCTTCGCGTCCCTCGAGCGCCGCCTCGCGCAGCGTCGCGTTGTCGTCCAGCGGATCACGTTGCCTGAGCATGCCGAAGGTCAGCCCGTTGCGGGTGATTACGCGCCCGGAATCAGGCTGCTGTTCCCCGGAAAATAGGCGCAACAACGTGGATTTGCCGTCGCCGTTGCGTCCGACGATACCGATGCGGTCGCCTTCGAATACCCCTTGCGTCACATCGGTGAAGATGGTTTTCGTGGCGAACGAAAGCGAAACGTGTTCCAGTCCAAGATCATAAGTCGGCATAATGCCCCCATCGTATCGCCCGGCATGGGCACGCCCGGGCAGACGAGTCCGGCCGCCGATGACACGCAGCGGTATCAGCGTCCGCGCAACGTGCGGATATACGTGTTGCAACGCGCCGCGAACCCGGAGAAGACCTGGTCGGCCAAAGGCTGCAGCTGCGGGTCGTATTCGGCGAAATCATCGCGGATCTTGGCGATCTGCGACTTCTTCATCCCCTCGACCATGGCCGGTTCGGCGAGCCATTCGTCAAGCAGCGTGGCCGTGACCTCCAGATGGAACTGCAAGCCCAAGGCCGAGCCCGCCCGGAACGCCTGGTTTTTCGTATTCGCCGACCGGGCGAGCAGCTGGGCTCCCTCCGGCAGACCGACCACGTCGTTGTGCCAGTGCAGAACGTTGAGTTCCTTGCTCCACATGGAGAAGTAATCATGCTTGTCAACGCGCTTGATCGGAGCGAAACCGATTTCCGGCTCCTTGCCGTGGCTGAGCTTCGCGCCCAGCGCCCCGGCGATGATCTGATGGCCTAGGCAGATGCCGAGCACCGGCTTGCCGACGCTGATCGCGGCTCGCGCGAGCTTCTCCTCCGCCTTCAGACCCGGGTATTTGTCATAGTCCTGGGCGCCCATGGGCCCGCCCATGATCACCACGCCTGCGAGCTCCTTGAAATCCGGCAGGTCGGGCTCCTTTTCCTTGACAATGTTGACGGTCTGCGTCGGGATTTGCATGTCCTCAAGGCTATCCAAAATACGCCCCGGCTTCTCCCACGGGACATGCTGCACGATAAGCACTTCTGGTTGCGTCATACACACCATTGTGACATTGCCTATGTAAACATGCGAACACCCGGCCGATTTTGTCTGGCAAATCGAATACGCTCATGGGTATGGGAAACGTCGAAGAACCGCAGAATTCCAACATTTCCGGCGCACATGAGCTCGCTGGATCCGCCGCCGGGCTGAATCTGTACGACACCGCCTCGCATGCCGTGTCGCCGTTCAGGCCGATCCGTCCGGGACATGTGGGGATCTACGTGTGTGGCGCCACAGTGCAAAGCTCCCCGCATATCGGGCATATCCGCGCCGCCGTCGCCTTCGACATCGTCCGCCGCTGGATGCTGCGTCTGGGCTATGACGTGACTTTCGTGCGCAACGTCACCGATATCGACGACAAGATTCTCGACAAGGCCGCCGCCGCAGGACAGCAGTGGTGGGCGCGCGCGTACTACTACGAGCGTGAGTTCACCCGCGCTTACGATACGCTCGGCGTGCTGCCGCCTACAGTCGAGCCGCGTGCGACAGGGCATATCCCCGACATGGTCGAGCTCATCGAGCGGATTATCCGCAACGGGCACGCCTACGTGGTGAAGGACGCCGACGGCAACCCGACCGGCAACGTGTATTTCGATGTGGCAAGCTGGCCGCACTACGGCGAATTGACGCATCAGAAGCAGGGCGCCGTCGAAGCGGATGAGGCCGCGGAGGTCGCCGACCGCATGGGTCCGAGCGTGGATGCGACGGGCAACGACAAATACAACCCCGTTGACCCGGCAGATGCCTCCCCGGACAAGCATGATCCCCGTGATTTCGCGCTGTGGAAGGCGCCGAAGGCCACCGATCCGCAGGACGCGCGCTGGGCGACCCCGTTCGGTGTGGGGCGTCCCGGCTGGCATATCGAGTGCTCCGCGATGAGCCACCGTTATCTGGGCGAGGCGTTTGACATCCATGGCGGCGGGCTTGATTTGCGCTTCCCGCACCATGAGAACGAGATGGCACAGACCCGCGCGGCCGGCTGGAATTCCGCGGCTCGCTGGATGCATTCAGCGTGGGTGACCGCCAAGGGCGAGAAAATGTCCAAATCATTGGGCAACGGACTGTCCGTGCCGGCTGTGCTCGCCGAGCACAGCGCGTGGGTGGTGCGCTACGCGCTCGGATCCGTGCAATACCGGTCGATGCTTGAATGGTCCGACCAGACGCTCACCGAAGCGCAGGCCGCATTTGAGCGCGTGAGCAACTTCATCGAACGCGCCGGCGCCGCCATCGGCGGTCAGCCGTCCCGTGAGGAAATCACCACGGTGGGCGCTGATCAGCTGCCTGCTGATTTTGTCAACGCGATGAACGACGACATCAATGTGTCCGGCGCCATCGCAGCTGTCTTCAGCACGATTCGCTCCGGCAACACGCTGTTGTCGCAGGTTGAGGACCATGCCGATGACACGGTGCAGGCACGGGTGCGCGAGGCTTTGGTGTCCGTGCGCGCGATGCTCGATACGCTCGGGCTCGATCCGCTGGCTGAACCGTGGGCCGGTGCCAAAGACGGCGGGGATTCCAAGGCCGCTGACGCGCTCGACGCTTTGGTTTCCGAGCAGCTTCAGGCCCGTCAGGCCGCGCGCGCCGCGAAGGATTTCGCGAAGGCCGACGCGATTCGCGACGAGCTTGCGGCGGTCGGTATCGTCATCGAGGACACGCCGTCCGGCTCGACCTGGTCGCTCAAGTGACGCAAATGGCGTAAGCGGCACAGTGATGCAGCGATGCGAACGGCGCAGGATTCCGAGCGACTCGGTTCCTGCGCCGTTTGGATTCTCGCGGTGTTAGGAGCCCTGCGAGGTTTGAGATTCTACGAGGTTAGGAATCCCAATCGCGCAAAGTCATGACTGTCCATCTCCACAAACTGTCTACGCTAACGAGAGCCCACGCGTAGCTAGTTTGTGTATGCAAGCTTCTGCCGACGCTCAGCTACCCGTCAGCGTCGGCAGAAACAGAACCACAACCCACTGCTGACGCTCACACCAGTCCCAGCATCGGCAGAAACAGGAGGGGCGCGGGTGGCGGTTTTTCCCGCATCACGGCTAGACTGGAATGCATTATGGCAGCATTTAGTTCTTTGACAGACCGGCTCTCGAATGCCTTCAAGCATTTGAAGAGCAAGGGCAAGCTTTCCGAAGCGGATATCGACGGTACCATCCGCGAAATCCGCCGTGCGCTTCTCGACGCCGACGTGTCGCTTGAAGTCGTCCGTTCCTTCACCGGCCGTGTGCGTGAACGCGCTCTCGGCGAGGAAGTCTCGCAGGCGCTGAATCCGGCACAGCAAGTCGTGAAAATCGTCAACGAGGAGTTGACCGCGATTCTCGGCGCCGGCGTCGACCGTCCGCTGAATTTCGCGAAGAACCCGCCGACGATCATCATGCTCGCCGGCCTTCAGGGCGCCGGTAAGACCACGCTCGCCGGCAAGCTCGGTTACTGGCTGAAAGACGCCGGCCACACCCCGCTGCTGGTCGCCGCTGATTTGCAGCGTCCAAACGCGGTCACCCAGTTGCAGGTCGTCGGCGAGCGCGCCGGCGTACCGGTGTACGCTCCCGAGAAGGGTGTGCAGTCCGACGGCGGCGAGGCGGTCGCAGCCCCCGGCCAAACCACGGGCGACCCGGTGAAGGTTGCGCGCGATTCCATCGAATTCGCCAAGCGCAAGCTGTACGACGTCGTCATCATCGATACCGCCGGCCGTTTGGGCGTTGACGAAGAGCTCATGAAGCAGGCGCGCGACATCCGCGACGCCGTGCATCCCAATGAAATCCTGTTCGTCATCGACGCGATGATTGGCCAAGATGCGGTCAAGACCGCGAAGGCCTTCGACGAAGGCGTGGACTTCACCGGCGTGGTCCTGTCCAAGCTCGATGGCGACGCCCGCGGTGGTGCCGCCTTGTCGGTTGCCAGCGTGACTGGCAAGCCGATCCTGTTTGCCTCAACCGGCGAGGGACTCAAGGATTTCGAGGTCTTCCACCCCGATCGCATGGCGTCCCGCATCCTCGATATGGGCGATATCCTCACGCTTATCGAACAGGCGCAGAAGCAGTTCGACGAGGAGCAGGCCCGCGAGGCGGCATCCAAGATGTCCGAAGGCACCTTCGGGCTTGACGACTTCTTAGAGCAGTTGCAGCAGGTGCGCAAACTCGGCCCGATGAAGAACCTGCTCGGCATGATTCCGGGCATGGCGGCCCATCGTCAGGCGCTGGAGCAGCTCGACGAGCATGAGATCGACCGCACCGAGGCGATTATCCGCTCGATGACCCCTGAGGAGCGTCGCAACCCGAAAATCATCGACGGCTCTCGCCGCGCCCGCATCGCCTATGGTTCCGGCAATACCGTGTCTGCGGTCAATGGTCTGCTGGAGCGCTTCGAGCAGGCATCCAAGATGATGCGCCGCATGACGAACCGTGCCGGCATGGGTGGTATCCCCGGATTCGGCGGCCCCGGCGGCAGCAAGAAGAACAAGAAGGGCGGCAAGAAGAAGAAAGGCTCGAAGTCCGGCAATCCGATGAAGCGCGAAGCCGAAGAGAAGGCATTGCGTCAGCGGCTCGCTGGCGGCGGCAAGAGCTCTGGCGGTTCCGCATTCGCCAAGAAGCCACAGAACCCCGCACTTCCTGCCGGATTGCAGGAGATGATGGGCGAGAACGGCATGCCTGATCTGCCGCCGAATCTCGGCAATGGATTGGGCGATCTGCTCGGCTGAAGCCACGCCGATTCAGGTTCATGGCCGTCCGGCGGCGTCAATGATTGAATCAGTCAGTTGAATCAGCAAATCTCATGAGGCCCGCAAGCGTTTGCGATGCTTGCGGGCCTCATCACATCATCTCTCCTATAATGCCCATCACAGGTTAGGTGGACTGTACATACGTGAATGGAGCGAACGCGAATGGCCGTGGTATTGACGATAATCGCCGTCCTGTTGCTGGTGTGGTGGTTGCTGCGCTTTGTGCCTGCGGGCGTGGAAGCGCATATGCCAATGCCGTACAGCACCGCGCTTGACCGGCATCTGTGGGTGCCCGCGGTCATCGGCGCGGTCTGGTCGGCGGCGCTCGGTTGCTGGTGGGGTGCGGCGCTGTATGCGTTGCTGCTCGTTCTGGTGATTGCGGGCGAATCCCCGTATTATCGGCATCTGTTCGGCAGAACTGCCAACACGTCGCAGGCAACGGCGAACACCGCGACCGATGGAACCGACCGTCCGGGAACCTCTGCCGACGGTGTCATCCGCGCGATGACGCTCAACTGCCGCTATGGACGTGCCGATGCCGAGAACATCGTGCGGCTGGTACGGGAGCGGCACATCGATGTGCTTGCGCTTGAAGAACTCACTGACGAGCTCGTCGAACGACTCTCGCACGCGGGCTTGAACACGCTGCTGCCCTACTGCCAGCAGGGCGCGCAGCATGCCGGAGACAACGGCGGGTTCAACGCAATCTGGTCACGCGCCGAACCGGTCGGGCGGATTGCGACGTTCCTGAATATTCATGCGGCGGATGTTCCCGCCATCACTATCGATGCGGACGCCTGCGACACACCGGGCGCTCCAAGCAATCCGGGACGCCAAGTCACGTTCGCCGCCGCACACACGAAATCGCCGATGCGCGGGTGCCGGGAATGGTCGTACGGCGTGCGGGAGCTGGATGCCATCGTGACCAGTCCGGAGCCTGTGGTCGTACTCGGGGATCTGAACGCCTGCCTTGACCACCGGTGCCTGCGTGATGTACTTGCCGCCGGAGTGCATGACGCGAGCCTTGATGTTGCGCATGGCCCGACCCTGACGTTCCCCTCTTGGACGCCGTGGCCGCGTATCGAACTCGACCATGCGTTGGCGAACAGCGGCGTGGTCTTCCATTCGGCGCAAGCCATCACCGTGCGCGATACCGATCATCGGGCGCTGCTCGTCACCTTGAGTGTGCGGTAACCTCCCTCCCCTCCACAAACTGTCTACGCAAACAGGAGCCTTAGCGTAGATAGTTTGTGGGAGAGGAGATGGCACTGCGCACGACACGCCGAAACATCGTGGTGTTTGCGCTATACTTGTTAAGTTATTCATGGGTGCGGAGCCCTCTCTTTCCGCGGTCATGAGGAACACGTGGATTCGGTTTCCGTGCCCCACACAGAAGCTGTAACCCGCATTATCAATACAAGGAGAGCCATTTTGGCAACCAAGATTCGTCTGAAGCGCATGGGCAAGAAGTTCTACGCGTTCTACCGCGTAGTAATCATGGATTCGCGCAACAAGCGCGACGGCCGCTCCATCGAGGAGATCGGCATCTATGATCCGAACAAGCAGCCTTCGCTTATCCAGATTGACTCCGAGCGCGCTCAGTACTGGCTGGGTGTCGGCGCGCAGCCGTCCGAGCCTGTGCTCAAGCTGCTGAAGATCACCGGTGACTGGCAGAAGTTCAAGGGCATTGAGGGCGCCGAAGGCACCCTGAAGACCCCGGAAGCCGGTCCGGACGCCGCCGCTCGTGTCGAGGCCGCTGAAGCCCAGGCACAGAAGCTGAAGGCCGCCAAGTCCGGAGCTGAGGCCAAGGCCAAGGCTGAAGCTGAAGCCGCCGCCGAGGCTGAGAAGGCCGAGGAGACCGCTGAAGCACCGGCTGAGGAAAAGGCTGAGTGACATGCTCGCCCAAGCTGTTGAACACCTCATCAAGAACATCGTGGATTTCCCGGACGATGTTTCGGTCAAATCCCACGAGAACGCGCGCGGCGAACTGCTGCGCGTTCGCGTGAACCCTGAGGACATCGGCCGTGTCATCGGTCGCAAGGGCCGTACGGCCAATGCGATTCGCACGGTCGTGCAGGCCATCGCCGACCACAAAGTGCGTGTCGACATCATGGACGTACGCAGGTGAGCGAGAGCGTGGTGCATCAGCAACACTCCGACGACCCTCAGCAGCGCGAACTGCTGAGGGTCTGTCGTATCGGCCGCGCTCAAGGGCTTAAAGGCGAAGTCACCGTGCAGGTGTTCACCGACGAGCCTGACTACCGGTTCGAACCGGGTTCCCTGCTCTATACGCGTGACGGCGAACAGGAGTTCGAAGTCGCGCATTCGCGGACCTTCAAGAACCGTTGGATTATCCATTTCGAAGGTGTCGACGACCGTGATGCCGCCGAAGCCCTCAACGGCACCGTCCTGTACGGCGAAGCCGACGATCCGGAGGACATGCTCGAAGAGGACGCATGGTATCCGAAGGATCTCTTGGGGCTGGAAGCCCGGTTTGCCGAGGGCAACATGCTCGGCGCGCCAGCCGGGCAGACGGTCGGCAAGGTCGTGGACGTCATCGAAGGCGCCCAATATCTGCTCAAAATCCGCCTCGCCAAGCCGGTGGACGGCGACACCAGCACGCTGGTGCCGTTCGTCGACCAGCTGGTGCCCGACATCGACCTTGAGAACGGGTACCTGACGCTCGACCCGCCTGGAGGATTGATTCCCGGCTGGTGACACGCCCGGCATCTGCCGCGCGAAAACACGTGAGGGGTGTGCGTTCTGTTACGGAACGTACACCCCTCACGCTGTATTGTCGCGCGTATGGCGACCGGCTGTCAGCCGAGGAAGCCGAACAGCATCGGCAGCAGCACCGTCGAACTGTAGGTGTCGGATGATGAGCCCATGGACATGCGGAGAATCCCCGCAAGCACCATACTGGCAATACTGATGATGATGCCGGCGGTCGCCAGACCGTCGCCGCGCTCTCCTCTGGTCTTGATCTGGTTCTTCGCGATAATGCACAGGATCAGGCCGACAATCGAGATCAGGAACGAAAAGATGAAACCGACGACGGCCATCGTGTTCATCTTCGGTTTGACCGGGTACGGCGCATTATTGGCGGAAGGAGTCCCGTATGCGCCGTAACCGGGGGCCGGAGCCGCAGCGGGAACGGGTTGGGTCGGTTGGGCGTAATACTGCTGCTGTGCATAGTCTTGCTGCGGGTACGCGTATCCTGTCGCCTGCGCCGGCACCGGCTGGGTCGGCTGCGCGTACCCTGGCTGCGGTGCCGGAGCCGCGTATCCGGATTGCTCTGCCGGCTGCGCGTACCCCGGCTGCTGCACAGGCTGCCGATATTGCGGGTCAGCTGGCAGCGGGGGCTGCGGAAAAGATTGATCGGCGGGCTGGCCGTACTGCTGCGGCGCTGCAGGCTGGATATCTTGAGGTGCCTGCTGCTGGCCCATACCCGCGGCGGGCTGCTCGCCGGACTGCGCATCCCATGGAATCTGTCCGTTGGTCATGTTCTTCTTGCTCCTTTGCCAAAAGACTGGCTGACATGCAACGCCGTGTCATCAAGGACTTCCGGCATTGTCGCTTCCACCGCATGGATGACAAGGCCCAGTAAAATCACGCCTGCCTCACATTCATCATTGTTCAGCACCATGCAGGCTTCTGCTGAGATAACTGTATCAGCGAATCAACGAGAACGCCGGCGCCACACCGCAGTATGGACAACGACCACGCCAACGGCTGTGGCCGCACACATCTGCTGTACAGATTCTTGGGACGGCGGGCCGGTACAGTGGTGGGCATGCAGATTGATATCGTTTCCGTGTTCCCCGAATACTTCGACGTGCTGAACCTGAGCCTGTTCGGCAAAGCGCAAAGCAAGGGGCTCGTCAGTGTCCACGCCCACAATCTGCGCGATTGGACGCATGACGTGCATCATTCCGTGGACGATACCCCGGTCGGCGGCGGCGCCGGCATGGTCATGAAACCGGAGATCTGGGCGGAATGCCTCGACGATCTGCTCGGGCTGGAACCGCGCGAGATGAACGCCGATGGCGAGAGCGACAGCAATAGCGATGCCAGCGCAGGCGTCTGTGACGGCGCTGACACCACGGTTACGACGAGCGCCGCAGCGGGCGAATCACCGAGCAACGGCACGGTTGTGACAGCCGCCGAGAGCGACGGCACCGGCGACACGGAGCATCAGCCGGCATCCGACAGTGCATCGGCGGATACGGTACTCGACAGCGATTCGCAGGTTCCCACCCACAATCTCGGCACCGTGCTGATCTTCCCCAATCCTTCCGCTCCCCTGTTCACCCAACGCGACGCGACCGAACTGAGTCACGCCAAACGACTGGTGTTCGGCTGCGGGCGCTACGAGGGCTATGACGCGCGCATTCCTGAGTACTACCGGGCGCAGGGCGTGGATGTACGCGAATATTCGATCGGTGATTATGTGCTCAACGGCGGCGAGGTCGCGGTATCGGTGATGTTGGAGGCGATTACGCGCCTGCTGCCCGGGTTTATGGGAAATCCGGAGTCCATTGTTGAGGAATCGTATACGGGTTCCGAGGCGCTGCTCGAGCATCGGCAGTACACGCGGCCGGCGGTGTGGCGCGGAATGGGCGTGCCTGATGTGCTACTTTCAGGCGACCACGGGAAAGTCGACCGCTTCCGTCGCGATGAGGCGTTGGCGCTTACCGATGCGATTCGGCCTGATTTGATCGAACAGTTGGATTGTGCGCAGCTGAGCAAGGCCGACCGTAAAACGCTGATGGCGCTCGGCTGGGAGGTTTCGGCAGAGCATCCGCGGCGGCTGAATCGGGAGTAGACGGCAGGGCGACGGGTGCGGCAGGATAGATGGGGCGACGGTTGCATCGTCCCTCGCATGCTGAGGTCCGGGGCTCTGAGTATTTCCGCGCCCTTGTATATCAGGGATAGGGGGATTTGTGTTGGTTCTCCTTGCTGCTCCTCGTGCAGGTATCGGTGGATAGTCCGGCATCTACGACATGCCGGGCCGCACTCCGTACAATCCCGCGAGATACACGGCCTTCTTGCGCAGGATGACGCAGATGCCAAGGCATACCCGTCATCCTGGGGGGGCGCCGCCCAACAGCAACCGCCAGATGACTGTGTATCTGCGGGTTCCCGGAACACCAGCCCCACAGCAAACCAACACTAGAACCCCATATCGCACAACCGCCACGAAATACCGCTGCAATCCACACTCCCCACGACCACCGCTCAACAACAACCGCCAGATAGACACGCATCAACGGATTCCCGGAACATCGACCAAACAGCAATCGCCAGATAGCTGCACATCTCCGGGTCACCTGAACACCGCCGCAACAGCAAACCGGCACCAGCACACCCAATCACACAGCCGCCGCAAGATAGCGCTACAATCCGCACTTCCTGCGACAGCTGCCGAGCAGGAACCGCAAGATAGCCGTCCATCGGCGGAACACCGGAACACCACCGCAACAGAATATCGGCGCTAGAACACCATATCGCACAACATCACGCGGATATCGAGGCATCCCGGCCATCCTGCGGGCGCCGTCCAACAGCAACAAGCGGATTGCCGCTCATCGGCGGAACACCGGAACACCGCCATAACAGCAAACCGGCATCGGAACACTTTCTCGCACAGCCACCACGAAATAACGCTACAATCCGCACTCCCCGCAGCCGACCTGTCGCAGGAACACCGAAACGCCCCCCATAACAACGAAAGCCTGCCGGAATCGCTCCCGGCAGGCTCCGAATCACAAGGGTCGCGTCACAGGCCGCGCACCTGGACCTGCTCGTCCAGCGGCATGTGCTCGCGCGGGCCGGCAGGCGCGGTGACCTCGCCGAACGGCATCTGCGCAACCAGCTTCCAGTTCTCGGGAATACCGAAGGCTTCACGGACCACGTCATCGATCAGCGGATTGTAATGCTGCAGGTTCGCGCCGATACCCGCCTCGGCGAGCGCTGACCAGACGGCGAACTGGAGCATGCCGTTCGCCTGCTGCGCCCACACCGGGAAGTTCGCCGCGTAGGAGGGGAACTGCTTCTGCAAGTTCGTGGTGACGGTGGTGTCATCGAAGTACAGCACCGTGCCGTGCGCGGCGTCGAAACCGGCGATCTTCTGCTCGGTGACGGCGAATGCGGTATCGTCCTTGACCACGGCGCGCAGGGCGTCGTGCACAATCGCCCACAGACGGTGATGTTCCGCGCCGAACAGCACGATGACGCGCTGCGGCTGGGAATTGAAGGCGCTGGGGACTTCGCCGGCGACCGAGCGGACAAGATCGACGATCTCAGAATCGGGCAGCGCGGCAGCGTCAGACAGCGCATACTGCGAACGACGGGCGGAAATCGCGGAAACAAGTGCGGACATGATGCCTCCCAAAGTGACGGTTGCGGAGTTGCGGAATGTTCCGGTAATCCGGCTTTTCGGTGATACGAATGATATGGTTCAGCGGACTGCTGCCGAGGATAGATGATGCGCGTACCGTTGCATCGATCCTATCATCTGTCCTGCTGGTTTTACGGTACATGTCGGACCGGTTCGACACCCGTGTTTTCTCTGACAGAATATGTGGGCGACGTCACACGCACGCCAGTGACCGGAGCACGGGTAGAGTGGTCGGTATGCGCGTGATTGCAGGACGATTCAAAGGCATGGCCTTGGCCACGCCGAAGCCGGGGACCCGGCCGACCACCGACCGTACCAAAGAGGCGGTGTTCTCCCATCTTGACTCATGGGATTTGGTGCGTGGAGCCAATGTGCTGGACTTGTTCGCCGGTACGGGAGCGCTCGGCATTGAAGCGCTGTCGCGCGGGGCGCAATCGCTGGTGGCTGTGGAGTCCGCCGGACCCGCCGCGGCGCTCATCAACGGTACGCTCACCCAGCTCAAGCGTTCCAAGGCGTGGCGGCCGGAATTGTCCGCGCGAGTGATGCGTCGGCGTGCTGAAGTGTTCGTTGACTCGTATCATGGTGCGCCGTTTGACTTGGTGTTCATCGACCCGCCGTACGCATATGCGACCGAAGAGTGCAACGCGCTGTTGGAAGCACTCACCCAAGGTGAAGCGACCGGACCGGACACCATGATTGTAGTCGAGCGTTCCGCCCGATCGGATGCGCTCACTCCGCCGGCAGGTTGGCACGAGGCGGATGCGCGCAAATACGGCGAGACCGCGGTCATCTATCTCGAACCCGACGCTCAGGACGCCGATACCAACGCCGCGTCACCACGCTGACGCCTCTGCTTCTGCCGACGCTCATGGGTCTGCCAGCGTCGGCAGAAGCAGAACCACCACCCACTACCGACGCTCACACACCACCTAGCGTCGGCAGAAGCTGGGGCGTCAGCTGCTGATGAGGTGGGATTCGTTGCCTCGGGTGAAATCGAGGACCGCTCCGGCGAGCTGGACCTCATGCTCCAAACCCGGATCGGCTGCAAGCACCTGCTCAGCGCGGGCACGGGCATCCGCAATCATCTTCGCATCCTTGACCACACGCAGCAGCTTAAGGCCCGATTTTCCGCCGGATTGCGCATCGCCCAGCACATCGCCGGCGCCGCGCAACTCCAAATCCGCCTGCGCGATTTCCGCGCCATCAAGCGAACCCTGAATCACAGCCAGCCGCTGTTCGGCGATACTGCCCGGTTCCGCCCGGGACACGAGAAACGCCCACGAATCCGTGCCGCCGCGCCCGACACGCCCACGCAGCTGATGCAGCTGTGACAAGCCGAATCGGTCCGCATCGAAAATCACGATACAACTGGCCTGCGGAACGTCCACACCCACCTCAATCACCGTGGTCGCCACGAGGACCGGAGTGACACCGGCGGCGAAATCAGCCATCACCTGTTGCTTGGTCGCATCATCATCGCGCCCGGTCAAGGTCGCGAACCGCACACCCTGGAATTGCGGGAGTGCTTCAAGCCGCGCGGCGATTTCGCTGACCGCATGCAGCGGTGGCTTGGGCTGGGCGGACGATGACCCACCGGTGCCATCCCCCGAGCCGGAGGCATCGTCCGGCTCTTCGAACAGTTCGGCATCCTGACCGGCCTGGTCGTCGCTCTCATCCTCGTCGATGCGCGCACAGACGATGTACGCACGCTCCCCCGCGTCAATCCTGCGGCGAATGTGCCGGAACATATTCGCCATCGTCGGGCCGTCGGCCTCGGGAATCACGAAGGTGCGGATCGGCTTGCGACCGCCCGGCAGCTCCGTCAGCCACGACAAATCAAGGCTGCCGAACCATGTCATCGCGGCCGTGCGAGGAATCGGCGTGGCCGTCATAACCAGCAGATGCGGGATCTTCTCACCGCGTTGCAGCAAGGTTTCGCGCTGTTCGACGCCGAATCGGTGCTGCTCGTCGATAACCGCAAGGGCAAGATTCGGCGCTTGGAATGTCCTCGAAAACGCGGCGTGCGTGGCAATGATGATGCCCGGCTCGCCGCTCGCCGCCGCCGCGAGCGCTTTGCGACGTGCCGCAAGCTTCATGCCGCCGGTGACCAGCGTGACCGAAATGTCAAGTCCTGCCTTGCTGACCATGCCGCCGACGGTTTCGGCGTGTTGCTCGGCGAGCACCTGCGTGGGGGCGACAAGCACCGCCTGATAGCCTGATCCGACGGCTTGCAGCATCGCGGCGAGCGCGACCACGGTTTTGCCGGAGCCGACTTCGCCTTGCAGCAGGCGCTGCATCGGGTAGTCGCGGCCCATGTCTTGGACGATGTCGTCGATGACGCTGGTCTGCCCGCCGGTCAGGGTGAAGGGGAGTGAATCGATGAAAGTTTCGCGCATGTCGCCGTCAGTGCAGGGGAAGGTCTCGGCTTTGCGCGCCTGCTCGCGTTCTTGCAGGACGGCGGTCTGCGAGATGAACGCTTCCTCATATCGCAAGGTGTGAAGGGCTTGCCGGAACGAGTCCACCGAATCAGGTTCATGTATGGCAAGGAAGGCTTCGGCCCGATGCATCAGGCCGCATGCTTCACGCACGCTCTCGGGCAGGATGTCGGGAATGGCGCGACGCAAGGCGGCAGTAGGGATTTTTGGGGATGTCTCTATGCCGTCGGGGGCTGGCGAGAGGGAAGATGCGCGGGATAGTGACGGTGCGGATTCTTGGGGTTCCGCGGGTTCCGGTGATATTGCGGTTGTGCCGGTCGTTCCGTGTGTTCCGGATTGTGTGGATTGCGCGGTTTTTTCGGATTGCGCGGTAGACAGCTCGGCTTCGTCATCGTCTCCGGCAGCGAGCGCACGCAACACGGTGACGATGGAATCGTGGATATGCTCGCTGGAAATACGGGAATTGGCGTGGTAAACCGGGCGCGGACGGCAGACGCGTCGCAACGCGTCATCGATGCTGTCAGCGTCGAAACGCAGGCCGCGGGCGGATTCCTGCGATGCGGTTGGGGTGGGCGGAACGGTGAGCACTTCTGGGTGGGTGAACTGTGGCATGCCGTCGTATTCGCTGGGTGTACCGCACACGACCACCGACGCGCCGGCGTGTAGTCGGGCGCTGAGCCAATTGACGTACTGCTGCTTGTAGGAGAAGAACACGAGTGCGGTGACGGAGCCGGGCACGTGGCGTTGGGCGGCGAACGCGGAATCGTCGACCATGGCTTGAACCCGGTAGCCGCGGCGGGCGTTCATCTGCATCACGCGAACATCGCGCACAACACCGGCGAAAGCCATCGGCTCGCCGATTCGGCCTTCTCGCACCGCCCGCAGGGGCACGGGATCGGTGACCCGGAACGGGTAATACGTCAGGGCGTCCGCGCACGTGACCAAGCCGAGGCCTTTCAGCGCGCTGACCCGACGACGGTTGGTCAACAGCTTGGCTAGCGGGGTGGTCAGTGAAACGGTCATACCTCTTATTGTCCCACATCAGGTTCTGCGCGGCGGGGAGGGCGACGGAACTCGCCTGTCGTGCGATGACGGAGTCGCACAGCTGGCTGATAGTCCCGACTTCTCAGGGTGAGCCAGCGGCAATCCCGGCGCCGTGCGACACCCCAGTCGCACCACAGACAGATAGCCACCACCAGCCATCGGAAACCGTCGATATCTCACCGCCGTGCGACAGCCCAATCTCACAGCAGGCAGATAGGCATGCAGGAATCACAGGTATTGCCGGTCACCCCCGTCGGCATTGTGCGGTAAGCGTGTCATAGTGTCATGGTCCAAGGATGGCCCTTACCGGTGAGCCACTGAATCGTCCGCAGCTTGTCGGTCGGAAAGCACCTGGGGGCCGGAATGCTTCCGGGAGAAGTGCCGGATCCGCACGAAACGCGCATAAACTCCCGCACAGGACACGGGAGTTCTGCACGAATCAGGCACTCTGCGGATAATCTCCCAACAGGAACGTTGGAAATCCGCGATTCAGAAAAATCGAACAAAAAGCCGAAATCGGGAGAACACCGGCAAATCCACGCATCCGCGATAAACTCCCGCGAAAACCCGGAACATCACCCCAGCCCACCGATTTTCCGACAAACTCCTGCGCCGGTCCGGGACATCACCGCCAACCCAGCGCCACCAGAAAAGCAAAACCCCGGAAACTGAAGTTCCGGGGTCTTGTTTCTTCATTCGCGATTCACGCGGCCACACGCTGAACCTTGCCAGCCTTGATGCATTTCACGCACACGCGCAGGCGGACATTCTGACCGTCAATGGTAGTGCGGACGGGCTGCAGGTTCGGACGGAAGGTGCGCTTATTGCGAATATGCGAATGCGACACGGTGAAACCGGTTTGCGGTCCCTTGCCGCACACTGCGCAACGAGCTGCCATGATGGACTCCCTATACATTTCTTTGACTTGCAAGTCGTGTCTGCCCGACCGCCGCATATGCGTCCGCCGAACACACAACTACACTAGACTACAACCAAATCCGATCAAGTGCAAACCTGCGTGCCGCATTCGCGGATAGCAGCGAAATCCCGGCATTTTCAAGCAACATGTCTAACTTCAACCTCCACAATAATCCCAGAAATACCGATAGAATGTGAGAACAGTCTGCGGCAACCACGTTGTCTCGGTTGCCTCGCATACGCATCGCACAAGGATGAGTCAGGAGGTTGTATGCTTCACGATATCCTCAACTCGCGCAAGCCGGAGCAGAGCGCAGCATCGGTGATTTCACTCGGCCAGGTATGGGTCGACATCATGATGGGCGTTGGAGAACTTCCACAGCCGGGCGGATTCGCTGTTGCCGATTCGGTGACGCCCTCGGTGGACGGGAGTTTCCGCGTGTTGCAGGCGGCCGCGCGGTCGGGATCGCCCGCCAAGCACGCGGGTATCGTCGGCACGGGACTGTGGTCGTCCGTAATCCGCGACGAATTCGAGGCGAATGGCATCCAGCACATCGGCGGTGACCGGCTTGACAAGGACTCCGGATTCCGACTGGTGCTCAACGACGGATCACGCAAAACCTTCATCGCGACGTACGGCGCCGAAGCGCAAGGCGACGAGCGCACCTTCGACGCGATTGAGCCCGAGGCGGGCGACGTCGTCCATATCAGCGGGAATACCTTGATGGACCACTCGGCGGCCGGTATTGAAGGATTCCTGCATCGTGCCGGCGCGAATCCCGAGCAGCGCCCGTACACAATCGTGCTCAATCCTACGAATTCCCTGCATCTGGTCAACGACCACCTGATTGAGGACACCGTGCTATGCCGCCCGACATGGTCATGCAACCGCCAGGAAGCCAACACACTCGCCGAGCGGCTCGGCATTCCGCCGACGGATGATGCCGAACTGACCATCGGCGGTGGGTTCGATGACGCGATGACCACACTGTGCGACGCGCTCGGCACCACGCTGCGCGCCCCGCTGGTGCTGCGCGCCGGCGCGCGAGGTGCGTGGGTGCGCGTGCCCGGCAGCGAAGTGATTCATCTCGAGGGTTTCCCAGTGAAATCGACGCATACGCGTTCCGCCGGATCATGCCACACCGGCGTGATGTGCGCGATGCTCGCCCAGGGTTGGTCGCTGTTTGACGCAGTGCGGATCGCCAACGCCTCGGCATCCATCGCAATTCGCAACAACAAGGCCGGCGTGCCTGACTGCCCGCCCGTCGAGGATGCGATCGCGCTCATCAAACAGCATGAAGGGAACACAGACACCTCCGCGCAAGCGTAGCGGCGGTTTCACGGCAGTACCGGTGACGACAGACGCCGCCAACCCTGGCGTCTTCCGTCACCGGTGTCCCATCTGACCAGTCATCTCCCGTCACCGGCCGCATCCCATCACCAATCGCGCCTCGCACCTGCCACCCGAGAAAATCACCCATTGTTCATGGGCAGTTCATCTGTTACACCCCATCTGTTGTTTGCGCAAACATACCCTTCTGGTAGACAGACGGGAGTCCCCATGACCAATATTCTTGACACCGCGCAACGACCGGCCAAACCGGCGACCGTGCCGACTACGTCCACCGCACTCATCACACCAACCAACAGCAACGCGACGGATGACATCATCGGCATCGCTTCCAACGCCGCCACCAACCAAGCCGCCACCGACCAAGCCGCCACCACCAACCACTTCAACCACCGCGAAAAGCAGTGGATCCTGTACGACGTCGGCAATTCCGCATTCGTTCTGCTGTCCACCGCCGTCATCCCCATCTACGCCAACTCCCTGCTCAAGGCCGCCGGCGAATCGAACATCGTGTCCACGTGGGGGTACATGCAGACCATCGCATCCCTCATCATCACGCTGCTTATGCCGATTCTGGGCTCCGTCGCCGACGTGCAGGGCATGAAAATCAAGTTCTTCATCGGTTTCTTCGGCACCGGCGTCCTCGCCTGCTGCGCGATGGCACTGCCGCTGGGCTGGGTCGCGTTCCTCGCGGTATGCATGCTTGCCACCATCGGGCTTAACGGTTCGCTCACCTTCTACGATTCCATGCTCATCGACACCACCACCAACGACCGCATGGACCAAGTCTCCTCGCACGGTTACGGATGGGGATATGTCGGCTCCACCATCCCGTTCATCGCCTGCATCGCGCTGATTTTCGCCGGTCCGTCGGCATTCGGCTGGAGCACCACGGCCTGCACACGCGCCAGTTTCGTCATCACCGCCCTGTGGTGGACCGCGTTCACAATCCCGCTGATCAGCGGCTACCACCAGACCCATTACCGTGAAACCGCCGACCATATGCGTGACGCCGTGCGCGGCACCTTCAGCGAGCTGGGACACACGTTCCGTGAGATCTCGCGCAACAAGCCGCTGTGGATGTTCATGATCGCGTTCTTCTTCTACATTGACGCCGTCAACACGATCATTTCGATGAGCACCTCGTACGGCACCCAGCTCGGCATCGATTCCACGCAGCTGGTGCTCGCCCTGCTGGTCACGCAATTCGTCGCCTTCCCGTGTGCCATCGCCTACGGCCGGCTCGCCAAGCGGTTCGGGTGCAAGCCGATGATCATGGCAGCGGTCATCGCTTATCTCGGCATCGTCTGCTTCGCGGCGTTCTTCCTGCGTTCGGCCACCGAATTCTGGATTCTCGCGATTCTGGTCAGCATGTTCCAGGGCGGCATCAAGGCGCTCAGCCGTTCGTATTACGGCAAGATCATCCCCAAGTCGCATGCCAACGAATACTACGGGTTCTACGATATTTTCGGCAAGACCGCAAGCATTCTCGGCACCTTCATCGTCGCGGCGACCACGTCAATCACCGGCAATCCGTCACTCGGCGTGCTGTCGATCGGCCTGCTGCTCGCCGTGGCGCTCGTGTTCCTCATCTTGCAGCGCGATCCGGCTACCGCCAGCGAAACCGCGGCATAACGCACGTTAATACCACCGTTTGGCAGATTCACGAATCCGGCTGTCTAGCCGGATGTCTCTTCGGAGCCCGAATGCTTCGATGAGACAGCCGGATTCCCATAATTACAGCACCTTTTCCAACGATTCGTTAGCATCTGAAATCAGCCATATTCCAACGTTTTTGCCCTCTCACTACCGAATCTGCATGACTTTGACTTCCAGATTTGCATAACTTTCACTACCGAATCTGCATAACTCCCACTTTCGGATTTGCACAAGGTTGACTACCGGATTCGCGTAACTCCCGTCAAATGCGCGACATCGAACCCCACCGACCACCTGTACCCGGACACGTTTCCGCCTAGTTTCAGCTTCAAGCGTGTCGTGTTACGATGCGGCATCATAGGTAACGAAGAAAGCCTAGGGTGAAACCATGGATACAGCAGCTACCAGCAACGACACCATTGACACCACGGATGCCGCCGCAGGCGACATCACAACCGCGAAAGGCATCGACTACGACGCCGACGCGAAAGCCGCCGCAGCGGCGGTCAGCGAGGACGCGACAGAACAACTGCGCGACCCCCGCGACGCGACAGTATCCCATATGCCGTTGCCGTTCAGCGGCCCCGCGCGCATCGAGCACGATTCCCTCGGCGAAATGCCGGTCCCGGCGAATGTGTACTGGGGCATCAACGTGCAGCGCGCCATCCAGAACTTCCCTGTTTCCGACACACCCATCAGCAGGCATCCGGAACTCATCGCCGGGTATGCACAAGTCAAACGCGCCTGCGTGGACGCCAACGAGGAGCTCGGCCTGATCGACCCGATGCGCGCCGAACTCATCCGGCAGGCATGCCGTGACATCGAAGCCGGCGAGCTCGCCGACCAGTTCCCCGTCGACGTACGCCAGGGCGGCGCCGGCACCTCGACGAATATGAACATGAACGAGGTCATCGCCAACCGCGCGCTCGAACTCGCCGGCCACCCGCGCGGCGACTACGGGTATATCCACCCGAACGACCACGTGAACAAGTCGCAGTCCACCAACGACACGTACCCGGCGGCCTGCCGTCTCGCCCTCATTACCGCGCTCAAGCCGATGATCGAGGAATGCCGCCTGCTCGCCCGCGCCTTCCACAAGCTCGCCGACAAGCACATCAACGATGTGACCATCGGTCGCACGCAGCTCCAGGACGCGGTCCCGATGACCTACGGTCAGGAATTCCACGCGTTCGCCTCGTATTTCAAGGCCGACAAGGCATCCCTCGACAAGCTGGAGCCTGAACTCGCGGTGATGAACCTGGGCGGTACCGCCATCGGCACCGGCATCTGCGCTGATATCCGCTTCCGCAAGTCCGCAATCGAGCATCTCGGTGAAATCACTGGTTATCCGGTGACCGCCGCGCCCGACCCGATCGCCGCAACCAGCGATATGAGCGCATTCGTCAACACCTCGTCCGCACTGAAAAACCTTGCCGTGCACCTGAAGAAGGCGGCGGACGACCTGCGTCTGCTCAACTCCGGCCCACGCTGCGGATTCAACGACATCAACGTGCCCCCGCGTCAGGCCGGCTCGAGCATCATGCCGGGCAAGGTGAACCCTGTGATCCCCGAGTGCGTCGACCAGTGTTGCTTCACCGTGTTCGGTATGGACACGACCGTCAACTGGGCGTGCGCCGAAGGTCAGCTGCAGCTCAACGCATTCGAACCAGTCGCCGTGCATACGCTGCTCGAAGGCATCCGCCTGCTGGGCAACGCGATGCGCACCTTCCGCCTCAACTGCGTGGACTGCATCACCGTCAACCTCAAGCAGGGGCGCCAGTTCGCCGCCGAATCGCCGTCTATCTCGGCTTCGCTCAACAGCGAGATCGGCTATGAGCGTGCCGCGGCCATCGCCAAGGAGGCGTTGCGTACCAAGCGCACGGTCCGCGAAGTCGCCGGCGAGCGCACCGACATGCCCGACGGCCGTCTCGACCAACTGCTTGACCCGATTACCTTGTCCCGCCGCTTGGGCCAGACATGCCGTGAACAGGGCGGCGCGCAAGCCTGACGACTCTGGGCTTCGCGCTGCACGGGGGTTTCGACGGGACGCCCTGCCCGCAAGCGTTACTTGGTTTACTTGTCGACGCGCGATTCATCGCTGTCATGCTGTGTATCGCGCGTCCGACGGCCGGAACGCAACCCTTCCATGCTCTCGCGCAGCTGGTCGATGATCGCATTGTCGCGCACTGAACGCATGGCGGGGAACGCCTGCATCAATCGTCGCTGTTGCCAATTGAGCGTATGCGACACATGCGAATCGAGCACAGCGCGCCTGCGCTCCTCGAGACGCTCACTCGCCGTGACCACCTTCTCGTCAAGATTCGCGACCTGTTCGGCATGTACCGCATTGACATCTTCGCTGATGCGTTTGAGTTTGGTGTCGAAGCTCCACGAGTATGCCGCGGTCAATGAGACGTCCACAATGAGCAGCACCGCGATGACGCCGCATACTATATGCAAGGCCAGCGGCGTCCACTGACGGACAATCCCCATGAACCATGGTTGCACGAAGAGTTTGACCAGCGTCGCACCGGCTCCGAACGCAATGAAGCCGTTGAGGTATACGCGGCCGTTGATATTGAACGGCTTGTTGCTGTAATCCCACAATCTGACGTGATGCAGCTTTTCGATGACGTATGAGGAGATGTATTCCAACGTACATGCGACAACGCCGCTGCTGAGGAACAACGCGACGGGATTGGTCACATCGTTGAGCAGGAACAGTACCAGCAGCGCGCCGAAACCGTAAATCGGGCACAGAGGTCCGATCAGGACACCCCTGTCGACGAAACGACGGCGCACGACGATTGACAGTCCGGTCTCCCAAATCCAGCCGATACAGCTGTACAACGCCCATGTCAGGAACAGCCGCTCCACGAATTCCAATACCTGCATGCCGCCTGCCTTTCTTCTCATCACATCCGCCGATGCCTTCAAACGCGAGCATCGCGGAATGCGGATTCGTGCCGGATGCCATTGTGACGCGTTGCCCGATACAACACACCTGATGACTGTACGCCAGACACATCCGGCTATCCACAATACAGGAAACGCGGCATCTCACGGTGTATCGCCAAACCAGAGCATAAGCCCGCACCGGAGACCTGGGTTCCTCGACCAGTTCGTGCGAATCAGCGACAGGTACCCGTGCCGGAACCGATTTCTTGCTTGTTTTACTGGTCGTCCCGGTGAAAGCCCCACCGAGATGCATCGAGTCGTTAGTGGTGGACGGTGATTGTGACACCTGGATTCCGCAACCTTCCAATATCCGCGATATCAATACCTCTCTCTCACCCCCTCTCTTGCCCATCTTCGGCAACGTCAATCAATAATGCGACAATGGTGACCTGTGGTGCAGCGGACGCCACAATCCCAAGAAAAGGAGCAGGCACGTATGGCAAGGCCACGCCGAGACTCGGAAATCCTTCCCGCCAAGGAGCGCATGGAGAACGCGTTCTGGGACCTCCTCGCATCACGCGAATACCGGAAGATCACCGTCACCGACATCGTGCGCGAAGCCGACGTCAACCGCAACTCCTTCTACTACCATTTCAGCGGCCTGCCCGAACTCGCCGACGCCGCAATCTTGCACATGGTGGAAAACACACCGGTTTCGCTGCCGCAGTCAGGCACCGACCCGGAAACAGCTTGGCGGACAAATGTCGCCAATGTTTTGCAGTCGCCGGAGCAACGCGAACGGCTTGACCGGCTGTCCTTGGTCACCGGGCCGCACGGTTCGGCGGAACTGCTTGCATCCCTGCGGGACTTCTCGCGGCTCAACCTGATGAGCATCCTGCAAATCGACCCGCAGCAACTGGATTTGAAAACCGACCTCATGCTTGACTTCGCGATCGGCGGCATGTTTGGCGTTCTGCGGCGCTGGCCGGAACTGTCGGGCCGCATCAAGCCGGAAGACCTGCTCAACGACGATACCGCCGCCTTGGCGATGAGCATGTATCTGAGCCTGTCGAAAACCGACATGCTTGGCTATTGGAAGCGGGTATTCAACCCCTCCGCCGCGCCGCGCATCCAATAGTCGGCGACTCACAGGGCCGGCGGGGCTTGACTGTCAGGACTTGGCTACTTGGACTCGGCTGCCGGCACGACGAACGTTTCGTTATCGCGAACCGTCAACGCAGCGAATCAATCACCAGTTGCGGAACCTGCGGCAAGTTGCGCCAAGCCGTCGCCGGCAACGCGGCCAGCACACCGGCGACCAGCCGACGCGTCTCACGGTCCGTCTTGCGCGCGGCATCGATAATCACCGGGAGCGCTGTCGTCCAATGCTCTGCAAGCTCGCCGAAACTGCGGTAGCCGGGAGTCGAGAAAATCACATACAGTTCGTCGATCACCTTCCGACGGTCAGCCGGGTCGATACTGAGCATCCATGCGTTGACCGTGCTGCCAGCGAACATCGCGGTCGCCGACAATCCGGGCGCTGTGACGAACTCGCCATCCTGCACCTGCCACGACATGCCCAGATGCTGCATGATACCGACGGCATCGGCTTCGATGACCCGGTGCGGCAGACCGTCATCCATCAGCATGCCGACGACCGATGACTGCGGAACGGTTTTGTCCACGCGCGACGCCACCGCATCGAACGCCGCGGATTCGAGCCGCTTGGGGAATCCCGGACCGTCATGGGAGAACACCCGGCAAATACGCGCAGCGTACCGGTTGCGTTGGGCGGGTTGAACGTATTGGGTGGTGCTGTCAGTGGGGAGGTTTTGGCTGTCTTTGCTGCCACGGCTGATATTGCCGGCGTCACCGGGGTCGGCGCTACCGATGCGCAACTGCTTGTCGGATGTCCGGCGGCCCGCCATTGACGTCGCCTCAATCATCGGTAACTGCGATTCGCCGGATTCATCCGCGAGCCACTGCATGGCATCCAGATCGCGCGCAGCCATACGAACCGACGCGTACACCGCCATATTGCCGCCCTTCGAATGTCCGCCCACCATCACGGCGGGGACATCGCCGCCGGGCACGCCCGCCGACCGGTCAAGGATTGAGGAAAGGTACTTCGCCGCCGACTCCTGCGACGGGACTGGGCAGCGGAACGCCATATTGAAGTCCTCTTTCCAGCCAAGCAGCGTGCCGTCGGTACCACGAAACGCGATATACAGCAAGCCGCCGGGACCGAAGGAATCGCGGATACCCGCGCAATCCCCAAGATCGAAGGTCATCGCGGCAAACTGTTGTTCACGGTCGACATCGTCGCGCTGGATGTACTCACCCACGCGCAAGCCGCGGAATCTCGGGCTTTCAGCGACGGCAACCAGCAAATCAAGACGAGCGCTGTTGACCTGCTGGGAGTCGGCGGCGAACATCATCGGAAAATCCTCCGCCCGCAACAATCCTGTCAACGCGATGGTGTCAATCGAACGCGCCGCCCCGAACACCGGGACCACCAACGGCAAACGGATATACGACAGCTCGCTGAGCAGCAAGGAATCAACAGCGGAGAACGGATGCTCGGCGAAGGTACGGAAATCGGTGCGCACATAATCGACGATGTTGCCCATACCATCATCGTAGTCGAGAACCGTTCGACACCGTGACAGGGCATGGCGGCGATTCTTTCCAGTTCTGCGAGCCATGCCCGCAACACGATTGCCGGCAATTCGTTGATTCTGTGCGAATCGGCCACGAACGGGCGCACAGTCGCGACGCGATGGTGCAAGATACAAGATACTGGAACGGGAACGGAACGGATCTGATTTGCCGGATTGGTTCTGCCGGATTTATGCGGTATCCGAATACGGTATCGGCACTGCACCGGCGTTGGTAACCCGGGAATCGAGGGAATATGAGCATCGTCGAATATATCATCGCGTGGCTAAGCGCCAACGCAGGCAAACTCATCTGGCTGGCGGCAGTGATCATCGCCGCCATCATCATCTCAAAACTCGTCAGCCGGGGACTGCGTACGCTGCTTGACCGCTCGCAAGTGCCGAGCGCCTCGATTTTCATCAATCTGGCGCGCGTCCTGATTTGGGTGATTGCCGTGACCATCGTGCTGCAACCGGTGTTCGGTATCAATCCGACCACGCTGATCACCGCGCTCGGCGTTGGAGGCGTCGCGATCTCCCTCGGTATGAAAGACACCATCGCGAATGTCATCGGCGGATTCGGGCTGATGCTGGGCAAAGTGATTCAGCCCGGTGATTTGGTCACCGTAGCCGGTACAACAGGCGTAGTCAAAGACATCACCTGGCGGCACACGGTGGTCAAAGCCCGCAGCGGCGATGAAATCGTCATCCCCAATTCCGTGCTGAACACCTCGTCGCTCGAGCGCGTAACCGAAGCGAGCGAAGGGTGCGTCACCGTGCCGTTCACACTGAAATCAGGAACCGACCTCGATGCCGCCTCCATGCGGATGATCGCAACAGTCGGCAAGGCGACGGCGGAATATGCGGCGGACGGGAACCCGCCGCTTGTCAAGTTCACCGGCTTCTCCCCGTATGGGGTCGAGGGCGAGATCATGGTGTTCGCCAAGCCCGGCATCTTCGCGTCCACCGTGAGAGATGCGGCGGTCCGGTCGTTGGCCGGCGAGGAGTTCCTCGAGCAGCGCGCCGCGACCGGGGAATGAGCCGAAAGGCATCCGTCCGGTTGTGTGAGCAAATCCTCACACAACGGGGTTCAGCGGCATTGATTTCAGCGATATCAAAACTGCGGAAAACGGTGTTGCGGAAACCCAGCAGAGCTTCGGTCCAAGCTCAAACAACACTCCGACAGGGCACAGGCGGAACGCCGGCACCCTCAGCCGATCAGTGCTCCGAGCATCTGTAGCAGGATGGTTGCCGAACCCGCATCATCGACGCCGAACGATCCCTCCGCCGGAATCTTCGACATCACCAACGCGCTGATGGTCATGAGGATACCGACGACGAGGAACACAATCATGCCGGGATTGCCGAGCGCCGTCTTCACGCCGGTACCCTGCTCAAGCTGCTCGGGCGCATCAAAGAAGACGAAACGCTTGCGGTTGCGCACAAGAATGACGATGCCCACGATGAACAACGCCAACATGATTAGCACATAGACACCGACGATAATCAGTCCGCCCATCTGGCGTTGCACCTCACGCATCGCAGCATCGTTGGACTGTTCCATTGCGCGCATCAGCGCTTTGTCGTCGATCTGGGACGTCACCCAAATCGAAATGACTCCGCCGTTGAGATTGACCAGCGCATGCATGAGCATCGAATACCACAGTTTCGACGTGCGCACATACATGTATCCGAAAATCAAGCCAAGACCGAATGCGTAGAAGA
Organism: Bifidobacterium thermacidophilum subsp. thermacidophilum DSM 15837; assembly: GCF_000426425.1. NCBI lineage: Bacteria > Bacillati > Actinomycetota > Actinomycetes > Bifidobacteriales > Bifidobacteriaceae > Bifidobacterium > Bifidobacterium thermacidophilum. The sequence continues at coordinate 36,188 of NZ_AUFI01000011.1, read as the reverse complement.
ACTGCCGCACATTGCCGTGGAACAGTCCGAAGCACAGCGCGGACACCACAATCGCCGTCTTTTCCCCGTATTTGCGGGTTCTGTCGATGATTTCCTTGCGGAAGATCCACTCCTCGAAAATCGGGGCGCACACGCAGGTCAACAGAAACAGGGAGAAATAGTCCGTGTTCGCCAACGCTGATTCGAGCGTATCCTGGTCGTCGCCTGAAAACGGTGCGGAGACGAGATTGCCGATAATCGCGCCGATATACATGATCGGCACAATGGCGACGAACAGCTTGATGAATGTGCCGGGCGACATGTCGAACCGCTTGGTCGCCAGCCTCGGCACGTTGCGGAACACAAGCAACGACAGGGGCATCGCGATGGCATACAACGGCAGGTTGCTCAGCAGAAGAAGCAAACCAGTGGGGATGTTTTCACCATTGTGGGACAAAGCGACGCCGACGGTCACAAGGGACGCGCCGACCAGCCACACCCCGATGATGAGTATCAGCGCCCAGCCGATGATTGAGTAGTCGTGTTTCGCCGCTTGTGTGCGGCGCTTCGCCTGCCACCATGCCTGCCACTGCTGAGGAAACATCTGCGCGAACTGGGCAGGCGGGAAGACCTGCGGAAGATACGGCGGGTACGCGGGGTACGCCGGCGTTGGATACGTTGGATACGTTGGGTATGCAGAGTATGCCGGCTGATAGGGCTGTTGCGGGGACGGCGACGGCTGTTGGCGATGCGGGGTCTGCTGCCCCTGTGGCGCTTGTTGTGGCTCAGGCACTGGCCGGGGTTGCGGCGACGGGGTCTGGAATTGCGGTTGCGTCGCAGATTGGGGCATCTTCGGCGGCATAGCGGGGTATTGCGGGGGCATCGCCCGGTATTGCGGCACGTACGGTTGAGCCATAGGAACCGGCTGCGGAGCGGGTTGTGGAATTGGCGGATACCCCATCGTCGGAGGATACGCCATGGTCTGCGGACCGGGAACAACCGGCGTCACCGGCAATTGCGGTGACTGCGGCGGCACAGCATACGGCACAGCATACGGGAATGGCGCCGCAGAATTCACTGGCCCTTGGTGCGGGGCGAGCAGATATGGCTGTCCCGCCGGCGCAGACTGCTTCTGCTCCTGCGAAATCGGCTCCTGTTGCGGCGTCTGTTCCGGCTGCGGCATCTGCTGAGATTCCGTTGTCCCGTTGCCATCCTGCCGGCTGTCGTCCAGTTGGCTGCCACCTGGCTGGCTGTCATCCGGCTGATTGTTATCATTCATCCATGTCATGAGCATCCCTTGCGTTGTTCGACCACTGTCCACATGCTCAGCCCTCGCCGCAAAGCACTGGTGAGGTTCATCATAGCAAGGGATGCTACAAGCGCGAAGCAAGCCGAGCGGTTACAAGTTCCGCCGGCTTGCGTACGACAGCGGTTTCAGTGCTTGAGCACCCCGTCAATCAGCTGGGAAATCAGCTCGCCATACGGCAGACCGGTCGCGGCCCAGGCCTTGGGGTACATGGAGATCGGCGTGAATCCCGGCATCGTGTTGATTTCGTTGACCATCACCGAGCCGTCCTTCGTCACGAAGGTGTCCACACGGCTCAATCCGGCGCCGTCAACAGCCTTGAACGCCTTGATCGCGGTGCTGCGCACCAGTTCGAGCGTCTCCTGCGGCAGCTTGGCTGGCACCTCGACGTGAGATGCCTGTGCGTCCATGTACTTGCTGTCGAAGTCGTAGAACTGGTCCTCACCATCGTCGCGGCGGTCGAGCACAATCTCGCCCGGCCAGCTGGCGCGCGGCTGTCCGCCTGGCTTGGGCGAGAACACCGCGCATTCGATTTCACGCGCGTCGATGCCCTGCTCAATCAGCACCTTCCAGTCGTGGCGGGAAGCTTCGAACACGGCGGCGGCCAGTTCGGCGGCATCGCCCTCATGCTCGACTTTCGTCACACCGAAGCTTGAACCGGCGCGCGACGGCTTGACGAACAGCGGGTATGCGAGCCCTGCCTCACGTACCTGGCAGATCAGCGCCTCACCTTGGGCGGCGAACCCGTTGGCCGCATCGAAATCGCGGGTGTCGAGGGTGATGCCCGGAGCCGTGGCGATGCCGGCGGCGTTGAGCAGCACCTTCGTGAAATGCTTGTCCATGCAAGCGGCGGAAGCGAACACGCCGCAACCCACATACGGCACGCCCATCATCTCAAGCAGGCCCTGAACCGTGCCATCCTCACCGTACGGACCGTGCAGCACCGGGAACACCGCGTCGATATGTCCGAGGGAAGTCAGCGTTCCGTTCTGTTCGCGGGCGAAGAACCCATCCGCCCCACGCGCCGGGTCAAGCACCACTTCGCGCGCGTCGGCACTGGCCTGGACGACCGGGAGTTCACCGCCGTCCAGCGAGAAGGTGCGCGGGTCGGTTCCGCCGACCAGCCACTTGCCGTCCTTGGTGATACCCACCGGAATCGGCTCGAAACGCTCGGTATCAAGCGCATTGAGCATACCGGCGGTCGAAATGCAGGAAATCGAATGTTCGTCGGCCTTGCCGCCGTACAGCACCATAATGCGTTGCTTCGTCATAATCATCCTTTACGTTGTGGGCTGTTCCCCGCCTACGCGCGGGCGCCCGGTTCTCACCTTGACTTCGAATAAACCTCATGGCGGCGGATCGCTGCGCGTTCGTCTGCCGCAACCATAGCGCGAACCATGGTTCGGCGGCCGCGAGGGGCACGAATCGCCGGAAATCTTAACGGTGCCACTGCCTGTGCGGCGGCACTGTTCGGTGACGTCGTTTTTCGGTGACATCACTCCTCAGTAATGTCACTCCTCGGTGGCGTTACTCCTCAGTAATGTCGCCGCCGAACAACTCGCCCAGCATGTCGGCGCAGGAGATGCCCTTGCCCAGCACATCGCTCATCGCGCTGGCGAGCGGGGTCGGCACGCCAAGCTGACGGCCGAGCGCCACCACCGCATCAGTGGTCGGCACGCCTTCGGCGACGCCATTGCTTGCCTTCGTGGCTTCCTCGACGCTCAGGCCCTTGCCCAGATTTGCGCCGAAGGTGTAGTTGCGGCTCAGCGGGGATCCGCAGGTGGCGACCAGATCACCCACGCCGGCGAGTCCCGCGAAGGTCTTCGGGTCGGCGCCCGCAGCCTTGCCTAACGCCGTCAATTCCGCCAGACCGCGAGTCTCAATCATCGCGGCCGTGTTCTCCCCGTACCCGGCTCCCCGAACCATGCCGACGGCGAGCGCGACCACGTTCTTGAGTGACCCGCACATTTCCAGGCCGATGACATCAGTGGTGACGAAAGGCTTGAAATACTTGGTTTCGCAGGCTTTTGCGACCGTGCGTGCGTTGTCGATGTCAGCGCAGCCAACCACAGTGGCCGCAGGCTGGCGGTCGGCGACCTGCTTGCTCAGGTTCGGGCCGGAAATCGCGACAAACCGCTCCTCGGGAAGGTTCAGGGATTCGCGAACCACCTGGTCCATGCGCTTGCCGGTGGTGCGTTCGATGCCTTTCATCAGGGAGACAACAAGCGCAGTGGACGGGATCAGATCCTTGAATTCGGCGAGCGCGACGCGGGCGAACTGGGCCGCGATTGCGACGACGATGATTTCCGCATGCGCCACCGCCTGTGCGCGGTCACCGGTTGCGTCCATGGTCGCCGGCAGCTGTTCGACGCTGGGCAGACGGTACGAGTTGCGGTGATGCTCGTGGATGTCCGTGACGATTTCCGGCTCAATCGCCCACATGGTCACGGTGTTGCCCGCGTCGGCGAGAACTTGGCCGAACGCGGTTCCCCATGCTCCTGCACCCAGGACGGTGATGTTTGTCATGTCAATCTCCTTGCAGACGTGTTGCGGCGCCTGATTGTGGTCGTGGCGGTTGTCGCTGCCGCCGCTGGAGCCCGCCTGCTGCGGGCGGACTCCGTAGTGCTGGGCTTCATGGTACTCGCCCCGCCTATACACGCGCGAATGCGAAGTGAGAGTACTGGAAGAAAGTCGTGCGCGAACGCCTAAATCACACGGCTGAAGCCGGTGCGGCGCCCTGCGTGGCCGCGATGAACGGCGTCTCGCCGTCCTCACGTCGGAAAGAAATCTGCGGACGTGGCTTGCGGCTCATCGTGCGGTAATCCCAGTATCCTTCGGCCGGCGGTTGTTCGCCGCGGATTTCGGCCATGACCTCTTCCATTCGGGCACGTACACGGTCGGCGAGCGCCTGGGCGAGTTCGACAGGCGGCTCGTCACCCCACGAATCCTGTGTGACGAGCAGATCGGCGTAATCAAGCCGGTCGTCATAGCACATGATGACGTTCTTGCGCGGCCACGGCCAGAACTGGTTGATGCTTGCCGCGCCCCATGTGACTGAGCAGTACAAGGGGATCTGGTAGCCAAGCCGGCGTGAGGCTTCGAGCGCGATGTATCCGACGCCGGATTTCATGCTCATCGGCCATTTCTGCGGATCGCGGGTGAGGGTGCCTTCCGGCCAGACGGTCAGCGGACGGCCGGAGGTGAGGATGTTGATGGATTCCGCCTCGATGGCTTTCGCCTTGCCTGAACGCCGCGGGACCGGCTGCATACCGACGGTCTGGAACCATTTACCGATAACCGGCCAATGCGCCATTTCCGCCTTGGCCATGAACCGAGGGCGGCGGCCCAGGTGGAACAGGCTCATCATCGGGACGAAGACGTCGTACATGGTCACGTGTGTGGCGGCGGTGATGAACGGGCCGGTTTCGGGAACATGCTCCAGGCCCCACGCGTACACTTTGCTGCGCTGGCTGAGCACCACGGACACACCTTTGAGCAGGCGGGCGGTGGCTTTCGGGTTCTGCGCGTTGATTTCCGCATCGTTCGGGGTACGCGGGCCTGTCGGGTATTCCTTGGTCGGATCGACCAGATGATGGCGCTGCGCAAGTTTCGCGACCTGTTCGTCGCTCAGCGGCTTGACCGCGCTGCGCGGCGATGGTTTGCCTTTCGAAGTCATACCACCATTGTGCCGCAACCGCCGGCCAAGGCAGAGGCAGAGGAGGCTGAGGGCTGCGCGCGCATGAAATCCGTCAATCCGTCGGGATTCGACTGATTGTCAGCGGCGGACCGCATTATCAATCGAAAACCGGGTGTTGTGCGGATTCCCGGCGTTCAATCGCCAGGAATCTGACTGTGGTGGGCGGTACGGTGGCGGTATGAGCGATATCAGTGATGCCAATGGCATGAACCGCAGGGACGACATGGGCAGCATGGACTGTGTGGACTGCATGTGCGGCAAGGGCGACAGAGACAGCAAGGACAGCAGAAATCGCAGCAATGTGTCACCGGACGACCGACAGGTGTCTGCCGAACCGCGCATATCCGGTCAGCATGCGTCTGCCGGCAGCAAGCTCGTGTTCATCGATATCGATGGCACACTGGCCGACGAGCACCATCACGTGCCACAATCGGCCATCGACGCGTGCCGGCAGGCCCAGCGCAACGGGCATCTGCTGTTCATCTGCACCGGCAGGTCGCTCATGAAAATCGAGCAGAGCATCCTCGACCTCGGCTTCGATGGCGTGGTCTCGGTCGCCGGGGCGCGGGCGGACATCAACGGCCGCACACTGTTCGAACATCTAATCAGCCCCGAAGCCATCGATGCGGCGACCGCGTACTTCCGGGAACACGACATCCGCAACTACCAGTGGCAGGGGCCGGACGGCCTGTACGTGTCGCGCGGGTACATGCAGTATCTGCAAGCGAAAGACTCCGCGTGGAAGGATCCACAGTTCGCGTCCCGCTGGCATGTCATCGATGATCTCGACACACACGGGCAGAGCCTCGGCGCATCCATCAGGGCGAGCAAAGGCTCGTATTTCGCCGATCGTGGCAATCCGACGTCGTTCGAGGACACGTGCAAGGCGCTCAGCCGGTGGTTTACCGCCGTACCGGGCACGTACGGCAAGATTTCGGACAATCACGGGGAGCTGCTGATCCCCGGTGCCGACAAAGGCACCGCCGTGGCACAGATCGCGCGCACGCTCGGGTATCGCATCGAGGACACCATCGCGCTCGGCGACGGCGGCAACGACATGGCGATGATTCTCGCGGCCGGCACCAGCGTCGCGATGGGCAACGGGATTGAGGAGATCAAGCATACGGCGGACATGGTCACCGACAGCGTGGAGGATGACGGGTTCGCGCACGCGTTCAGCCGGCTTGGTTTGATTTGATTACCCTGTCGCCACCAAAAGGGACGTTCCTGCGGGAGAACTCGGCGAATCCTGCGATTTGCGGCTAAACTCCCGCGCGGGACGTGGGAGTTTTGCGCAATCCGGTGCCCTGACAGATAATCTCCCAACAGGAACGTTGGAATTCCGCGGTTCTGAAAAATCGACCCAAAAGCCGATTTTGGGAGAACAGCACCGTATTCGCATATCTGCTGTAAACTCCCGCGAGAATCCGGGAGTTTTACCCGTTCTCGACCGATTCGCGCGAGATCTCCCGGGAGCAAATCGCAATGCGCAACAAATGTGCCTAACCGGAATATCACCTGCCCGTCAGCGTATTTCCGCGGCAATCCATCCGTGAGAACGGCTGCCATTCAAGGTCACACGGGAAAGTCTGACAAGCGTCGAGGCCACGCAACAGACGGATGCTCGTATCGACAAACGCTTCACCAGTTCCGATGGGCTAACGAAAAATCTGGCCGATCCTTGAATCATTATTCTGAACCAATCAGTTCAAAAAAGATTTCAATACACTGCCAGAAGATAGCCACTCCGTCATCAGTTCTGGTCGTAGATGAAAGCGAACGTACCGCGGTCATTGACGATGAGCGGACCGGCCAGCGTCGTTGGGAGCGGATTGCCGACCGTGCCGTACATCCAGCTTTTCACGTCGTCACTCAGCGCGCTGGTCGCGTATCCGGCCGGATACACGGTGAACGTGCCGCACGGGGTCAGCCCGTAAATGCCGTCAACCGTTTCCACCCGGACACCGTCTTTGATGGTCACGTCGCCGACGGTGCCGTTCTGGTGGAACGCCTTTTGGTCGCATGTCATGCTGAACGAGCCATCATCGTTGCGCTTGGAATAGTTGAACTTACCTGTGCCGGCCGCGATTGATCTGGATCCATTCGGATATCCATCGCCGGTTACCCCAAGGTCGGAATCGTGATAATCAGCAGAGAATGTGCCATCTACATTAACCGTCATTATCGTTGACCATGCGCCGGCACCAACGGAGAAAATATACTTCCCCTGCACCTGGCGCCAGAATCCTTGCTCCTGTGCGACCGCTTCGGATACCTTGCCGTTGGCGTCGCAGTTGGGCAGATTCTGCCAGTCGGGCTGGCCGGATTCGACGAGATAGTAGGCGTTCGCATCGGTGGGCGCCGGCTTGAACTTCACGGATGCGGAGAATTCGCCGACTCCGGGGACGAAGGGGTCCTGCACCAGCGTCTGCCCGGACGGCACCGGCGCCTTGCTGTATGGAACGCTCGTGGTGTCGTATTGTGAGGCGTCACGGGCGAGAATGAACGGGCGAGATGTGTCCGGCTTCGAGCTTTTCTTCGCTGCCGCGAGCGCACTGTCGTCGAAATACCCGCTCTTCTCGATGGCATCCAGATTCGCACCGGAAGCGAAGAACACGTAGAAGTCATGCATGTCGAAGGTCGCTCCGGACATGTCTTGGTCCTGCACGACCTGTTTGCTGGCGTTGCAGCCTTCGTCGTACGGGGAGAACATGGCGGTGCCGCAGCTTGGTGAGCCGCCGAGCTCGCCGAAATCGAAGGCGCCCCACTGCTTGGCGATCAGACGCTTCGCCATGCCGCCCTCCCCTGGCGGCAGTTGTGAGCCGCCGTACGAGCAGGTGCCGATGTCACCGGCGTTGCCGTCCGCGAAGGGGAAGCACATGGTCAGCAAGTCGTTGCTGTGCTCATCACTGCTTGTGCCGGTGTCTTTCGCCGTGACGCGGTATACCGAGCCGTTTTCATCCTGCGCGAGCGTGATGCAATCTTTTGCAACGTCGGTCACAGTGCTCTTGCAATATGTGCCGGTCACCGTGTCGTTGAGTTCCGAAGCGTAGAAATACGGCGCGTTGCTTTGCCCTACAGTCGCCTCCTGTACCTTGTCGGCGCCGACACCGTAGTAGAGCGTCACGCTTTCGCCCGAGGATAGCACGGTGCCGGGCGCCGGGCTTGAAGAGACCAATTTGCCGACGTTCTTCTTGGACGAGAAATGCGGCTTGGCGACGACGTTCACGCCGGCTTTGGCGAGTATGTCTTTCACGCTGTTGATATCCGTACCGATGGCGTCATAGGGGATGGCCGGGGTCTTGCCGTCGGTTTTCGCCGCAACGCCGACGTAGATGCCGGTGGTTGTGTCGGTGACCGCCTGACCGGCCAGCGGGTAGGTCGCGATCACCGTGCCGCTGGCGAGTTTCGAGGAGGAGCTCACTGCGATCTGCTTGGTGTGGACCGGCACGCCCATAGTCTTGAGTGTGGCGACTGCCGTGCTGGCTTTCGCATGTTCGACATTGCTCGGGACGCCGGGCCCTGCGGATTCGCGTACGACCACGCTGGAACCGGACCGCACGCGCTGCCCGGCCTTGGCGTTGCCATACCCGAGGAACGCGCCTTTCTCAGCCCCGGAAAATTCCTGGCGCTTGGCTGAAGTGATGCCTTTGGCCTTCAACTGCGCGACCACGGAATCCGCAGTGACGGCCGCTTTCGCCTTTCCTGATTGTTTTCCGGCGTTCGCACTGGCGGCAGCGATATCAGGCAAGGTCTTGCCGCCCCAGAGTTCAGCATGGTATGTCAGGCCTGCCGTTACACCCGCTGCGACGACAAGCACCGCTGCGACAATCACCGCGATGATGGCTTTGGGCTGGTGTGTGGCAGCCACAGGGGTATTCGATGCAGTGGCATTCGGCACAGTGCCATTCGGTTCGATGGATGATGGCGACGCTGCTGGACGCACAGAATCCGGAGCCGAAGCCGGAGAGCCATCAGGTGCCATCACCTGACCGGGCTGGGTTTGTACCGCGGTTTGAGCCGCTGCTTGCCCCACGCCCGATTGACGCAGAGGGTTGCCACATGACGCACAGAACTTGGCATCATCGGTGTTCTTCCATCCGCAGTGCCCACAATACATGGCGAATCCCTTCGTCTCAGCGCCCCGAATCCTACCGAACAACAACGCTCGTCTTCCGGGCTGTACTTCTCAACTGAGCGCCATCTTAACATCGCGACACGCGGCTGACGATAGGTACCGACTCGTTGCTGTCATCCGTCATCTGCCCGCCGTGTGACTTCCACGTCACGCCTCGTCCAGATACCGCGCCGGAACCATCCTCCAACCCAGCTGCCCTGCAACCGCCGAGTCGCACAACACCAGGATACCACCGCCAGATACCGCCCGAAAACACGTGGTGCCGCCCTCCACATCGGAGAACGGCACCATCAGTACCAACAGCCATCGGAATCAGCTAACCCGGCAACATCCCCGCCCGGACCTCCCAGACCAGCCGGACCTACCAGACTAGCCGCCGAGCACAGAGCACCGCGCGTCAAGCACCAAGCCAACGTCAGTCGATATCAGCCCCAAGCGCGAGCAGCTTGCCGCGGAAGTCCGCGTACCCGCGGTCGATCAGTGAGATCCCGTGCACGTCGGACGGGCCGGAAGCCGCAAGCGCCGCGATCAAATGGCTGAAGCCGCCGCGCAGGTCGGGCACGTCGATATCGCGCCCGGTCAGCGGGGTCGGTCCGAAAATCACCGCGGAATGCTTGTAGTTGCGCTGATGGAAACGGCAGGGCAGCGAGCCGAGGCATTCACGGTACAGCTGGATGGTCGCCCCCATCTGTACCAGCGGCTTGGTGAAGCCGAAACGGTTCTCGTACACGGTCTCGTGCACGATCGACAGGCCTTTCGCCTGGGTCAGTGCGACCACGAGCGGCTGCTGCCAATCGGTCATGAAGCCGGGGTGCACGTCGGTCTCGATGGCCACCGGGTGCAGGTCGCCGCCCGGATGCCAGAAGCGAATGCCCTCGTCGGTGATGTCAAACTTGCCGCCGACCTTGCGGAACACGTTAAGGAAGGTCATCATGTCGGCCTGCGTGGCGCCCTTGACGAACACGTCGCCGCGGGTGGCAAGCGCCGCGGAAGCCCAAGAGGCGGCTTCGATGCGGTCGGTCAGTGCGGTGTGGGTGAAGCCTTGGAGCTTTTCCACGCCTTCGATGCGGAAGGTGCGGTCCACGTCCACGGAGATGATTGCGCCCATCTTCTGCAAAACCGCGACCAAATCCATGATTTCCGGTTCGATGGCCGCGCCGGACAGTTCCGTCTTGCCTTCGGCGAGCACAGCCGCCAGCAGGGTCTGCTCGGTGGCCCCAACCGATGGGTACGGCAGATGGATTTTCGCGCCATGCAGGCCGTTCGGAGCAGTGATATGGATGCCGTCCTTGTGTTCCTTGTCGACGTCGGCGCCGAGTTTGCGCAGAGTGTCGAGATGGAAGTTGATCGGACGCCCACCGATATTGCAGCCGCCGAGCGCCGGAATGAACGCCTCGCCCAAGCGATGCACGAGTGGGCCGGAGAACAGGATCGGAATGCGTGAGGAGCCGGACAAGGTGTCCACATCGGCGACATCCGCGAGTTTGACGTGGGAAGCGTCGATGGTGACGATACCGTTCTTGCCGTCCACATTCACGTCCACGCCGTGCAGGCGCAGCAAATCGGACACCACGTGGACATCGCGGATTTCCGGCACATTCTTCAAGACGGACTTACCGGGCGCGAGCAGGGCGGCAACCATGGCCTTGCTTACGAAATTCTTGGCTCCGCGAACCTTGATCGTGCCATGGAGCGGTTTGCCGCCCTCAACATGGAGCACATCGTCTTTCTTTTCGACCACGTCGACCTCTTTCGATTCCCTTGCCCGGACACGTCTGTCGCCCCAATGGGCGGCCGACGCTGACACACTACTGGTTGGTATCACCAATGGTGCCACACCGCATGTGCATAAGCGGTGAACATGCTACCAGCCGAATCGTACGTGAAAAGCGGTTTTCCGCCAATCGCCACAGAACAACGACAACACCGTCCATGACACGCTTGCGAGATGCCGGTTGTCAGCCTTCCTGCGGACATAGAATGTCTCGTTGAAGCACGCTATCGGGCGGTGCTTCGGAGGGATTTGGAATGATCAAGCATGTGGAGGAGCATCACATGAGCAATTCCGGCGGCGCGGGAGAGCGCCAATATTCGAATATCACGCGTGGCGTCTTTTCCAGGGGACGTTCGCTGACCAAGCTGATTGCCGCAATCCTCGCAGGCACAATGCTGCTGCCGTTGTCCGCGTGCGGCGGGTCCGACAGCGATACATCGGCGTTGTCAAGCGATTCCGCGTCGGAGAGCGCGACTCCGTCCGAATCCGCCTCTCCGAGCGAAACGCCCGAATCCAGCGCAAGCCCGTCAGACGACGCATCCGCGCAATCCGACGCAAATTCGGGATCATCCAACGCGTCCGGCGCCGCCGTCGACATGCTGGCAACCCTGCCGGTTAAAGGGCGCGCACCCAAAACCGGATACGCGCGCACCCAGTTCGGTGCCGCCTGGTCGGACGTCGATCACAACGGCTGCGACACGCGCAACGACATCCTCAAACGCGATATGACGAACGTGACCTTCAAACCCGGCACGCATGATTGCGTGGTCAAGACCGGCACGCTCAACGACCCGTACACCGGGAAAACCATCAATTTCGTGCGCGGACAGCATACGTCGACCGCCGTGCAGATCGACCATGTCGTCGCGTTGTCCGACGCGTGGCAGAAGGGCGCACAGCAGCTCAACGCTGACCAGCGGCTGCAACTGGCGAATGACCCATACAATCTGCTCGCGGTGGACGGGCCGGCAAACCAGCAGAAATCCGATTCCGACGCGGCGTCCTGGCTGCCGTCGAACAAGTCGTTCCGCTGCCAGTATGTCGCGCGGCAGATCGGCGTGAAGCACAAGTACGCGCTATGGGTGACGCAGGCTGAGAAAGACGCGATGACCAACGTATTGTCCGGCTGCCCGGGGCAGACCGTACCCGATGGCGGCGGCGTGGTCGCCTCTGCGCAAGCGGACAGCCAGCCTGCGCAGACGCCCGCGCCGGCGCAGACACAAGCCGCACCCGCACCGGCACCAGCACCGGCACAGACACAGGCTGCACCGGTTCCAGCGCCCACGCAGCAATCCGGCGGGGATGTCTATTACCAGAACTGCTCGGCCGTCCGCGCTGCGGGCAAGGCTCCGCTGTATCAGGGGCAACCGGGGTATTCCAGGAAACTCGACCGCGATGGCGACGGCGTAGCCTGCGAGTAATTGCTGGTCGGAATCGACTGCGCGGTCGGTTTTGGGATGCCACCCGAATCGGTCGTTCTGAATCAGCCGCGCAAATCGTCTCACCAGCGCCGCACATCGCCACGACCAATCACGCCAATCCATATACTGGGAGCAAATACGGGTGCCGAAAGGCAAATGACGGGAGTTTGCAAGCATGACCAACGAGCAATTCGAGCCGTTCTATGACGTCAACCTCACCTATGACGACAATTACCGGCGCGGGCCGTTCGGCCAGTTCGCGCAGGCGCTGGCGGGTGAGGCTTCGGCACTGAAAGGCGAGGCTGCAGCGTCCAACAGCGGCACGATGGATTCCGCGGCGACTTCCGAATCGGCTCCGACAACCGATGAAACCGCTGCGACACACGCAACCCCCACAGAACCCGCAACCGTGCTCGGTTTCCCGGTGAATCTGCCGTTCGGCATTCCCGCCGGCCCGCTGCTCAACTCACGGTTCACGACCGCCGCCTTCCGTATGGGATTCGATTTGGCCGTGTACAAAACCGTGCGGTCGCGCGCTTGGGGTTGCAACCCCTTCCCGAACGTGCTGGCCGTGCACCCCAAGGCGGCGGACGGGTCGCTCACCCCCGGCAGCCCCGAACTCGATGAAGGCGTGCTCGCGGACACCCGGTATGATTTGCCGATTTCCATCTCGAATTCCTTCGGCGTGCCGTCGCGCGACCCTGACGTATGGCAGCCAGATATGCGTGACGCCATCGCCGCCGCCGGCCCCGGACAGCTGTTGGTGCCGAGTTTCCAAGGCTCACGCGTCGCCGGCATGAGCACCGACGAGTACATCGCCGACCACGTGGCCACTGCGCGGCTCGTATGCGAAACCGGCGCACAGCTGATGGAAATGAACACGAGCTGCCCGAACGAAGGCCATAACCGCCTGCTGTGCCACGACCCGCATCTGGTCGGCCGCATCACCGAAGCAGTCAAGAACGAGATTGGCGACCGGCCGCTCATCGTCAAACTCGCCTATTTCCCCTCGGATATCGAGCTCGAGACCATGGTGCGCGAAACCGTCGGACATGGCACAGCGCAAGGTTTCTCCACCATCAACACGATTTCCGCGAAACTCGTGGACGCTTCCGGCAATCAGGCGCTTCCTGGCGAGGGGCGCGACCGCAGCGGCGTGTGCGGAAACGCGATCCGTGGGGCTGGACTGGACATGGTCCGCCGCCTGTCGGCGATTCGCGAGCGCCTCGGGCTTGATTTTGCGATCATCGGCGTCGGCGGGGTCATCGAGCCGGAACATTACCTCGCGTACCGAGAGGCGGGGGCAGATGCGGTCATGAGCGCGACCGGCGCCATGTGGGATGCGACGCTCGTCCGGCGCATCAAAGCTGCCATCGGCGCATGAACCAAACCGCGTAGACCAATCCCATCAGAGCGGGCAAACAGGTCAGCACGAGCATACTGTTGACGTGGCTCACCAGCCTTTCTGCTTAGGGTTCTGCGCAGACAATCCTTGGATAATCCGCCGCCAACCCACGCAGGCAATCCTGCGGCTTACCTCACGAAACCGCGGATATCAACATCCTGGACGGCGCTGATCCCAGAAGGTCTGCACGTCGCGCTTGTCCGCGATGGTGAATTCGATAATCTGTTCGAGCACCTCCCACGCGTCACTGCGCTCATACGGAATCTGGAAGGTCTTCTTGCCGCGCTTGAGATGCTGCTGCTCTATTAGCGGCATGGCATGCTCGAATGCGCGCGGTTCGGAGCCGACGGTCACATGGTTGGTCAGCGCGGTGAGCCCGATGATGAATGTGCCATGGTCCATGAACATGGGTTGGTTCCATTTGACTTCGCAGACCAGCTGCGGCCATGTGGCATGCACCCAGTCGAGCAGTTCCTTGAATTTGGTGCGATGCCGCTCGTCGGCAATTGAGCCAAGATATTCCTCGACGTTCGCGTATTTCGCCATGTGTTGCTCCATTCCGGTCGGGACGCGCTCCGGTTTCGTCCGGATGCGGCTGCGCTGTCCCCGTAAGCGTACCGTATCCGGTGCGGCGAATCGCCAAATCGCCAACAGCCGATGGGCGTTGGTTTCCGCCTTGTGATTTCTGAAGTCCCACGGGAGCGATGCCCCAGAAATGGTTGTATTCACCGGATTCCCGCAACCGCTCGCCTGCACAATGTGCCCGTAATCAAGCATCCCGTCACCCGCGTCTACAACGCAAAAGGCCGCGGAATCCACACGGATTCCGCGGCCAACAGCGTATGCCCCGACTACTCCCGGCTACCAATCGGCCCGGCCCACGGCTTGGTCTCCTCGGACTCACGCGCGGACTGGATCGGCACGTCCGGCCAATGCTTGGCCGGCAGCGTCTTCGGCTTGAACGGGAACTTCTCAGCGCGCATCTTCTCGTAGGCGGCGATATCATCCTCGTGCTGGAGCGTCAGATCGATGTCGTCATAGCCGTTCATCAGACGCCAGCGCACGTAGTCGCCCACCTCGAACGGCAGGGTCACGTCGCCGCAAGTCACGGTACGCGCACCCAAATCGACGGTCATATCACGGCCGGGTTCCTCTTCAAGCAACTTCCACAGCAGCTCGATGCTTTCCTGCGGCATAATCGCCGCCAGCACACCGTTCTTCGCGGTGTTGCCGTAGAAGATGTCGGCGAAGCGGGAGGAGATGACCACACGGAAACCGCAGTCACGCAGCGCCCACACCGCGTGTTCGCGCGACGAGCCGATGCCGAAATCCGGTCCGGCGACCAAAATCTTGCCCTGCTTGTATTCAGGGCGATTAAGCACGAACTCGGGATCACGACGCCACGCGTAGAACAACGCATCCTCGAACCCGGTTTTCTTGACCCGCTTGAGGAACACGGCGGGGATAATCTGGTCGGTATCCACATTCGAGCGGCGGAGCGGAACGCCGGTTCCGGTCACCACGGTCAGCTTTTCCATAACGATTCCTTTCATCGGCCGGCGTCTGCCTGCCGGCCTTCACCGGCCGCAGGCGTGTTGTCGGCGGCCGGATTGCGCGTTTATGCGTCTTAAATTGTTCAGCCTGTTTGGCGTGGGATTGCGGTTTACAGGTCCTCGGGGCTGGAAATCGTGCCACGGATCGCCGTTGCGGCGGCAACGGCGGGCGACGCCAGATGCGTACGCGATCCCTTGCCTTGGCGTCCCTCGAAGTTGCGGTTCGAAGTGGAAATTGAACGCTCGCCCGGCACCAGCTTGTCCGGGTTCATGCCCAGGCACATCGAGCAGCCGGCGTTGCGCCATTCCGCGCCGAAATCCTTGAAGATCTTATCAAGTCCTTCACGCTCGGCCTCAAGCCGCACACGGGAGGATGCTGGCACCACGAGCACGCGGTGGATGGAATCGGCCTTGTGGTGGCCCTTCATGATCTTCGCCGCGGTACGCAGGTCGTCGATGCGGCCGTTGGTGCACGAGCCGATGAACACCGTGTCCACCGGGATGCTTTTCATCGGCTGGCCGGGCTTCAAGCCCATGTAGTCGATGGCGGACTGGGCGGCTGCGCGCTGCTCAGCGTCGGCGATATTGGCCGGATCGGGGACATTGCCGGTGATCGGCACGCCCTGGCCGGGGTTGGTGCCCCAAGTGACGAACGGCGTCAAATCGGCAGCGTTGAGCGTCACTTCCTTGTCGAATACGGCGTCGTCATCGGTCTTGAGCGTCTTCCAGTAGGCAACCGCCTTGTCCCACATCTCGCCTTCAGGCGCGTGCGGACGGCCCTTCAGGTACTCGAAGGTCGTCTCATCAGGGGCGATCATGCCGGCACGGGCGCCCGCCTCAATGGACATGTTGCAAATGGTCATGCGCTCGTCCATGCTCAGCTTGCGAATCGCTTCGCCACGGTATTCGATGACGTGGCCTTGGCCGCCGCCGGTGCCGATCTTCGCGATGATTGCGAGGATGATGTCCTTGGCGCTCACGCCCTTGGGCAGTTCGCCCTCAATGTTCACGGCCATGGTCTTGAACGGCTTGAGCGACAGCGTCTGCGTGGCCATCACGTGTTCGACCTCGGAGGTGCCGATGCCGAACGCGAGGGCGCCGAACGCGCCGTGCGTGGAAGTGTGGGAATCGCCGCACACGATGGTCATGCCCGGCTGGGTGAGGCCTAGAATCGGGGCGAAAGCGTGCACGATGCCCTGGTCGGCGTCACCGAGCGGGTGCAGACGAACGCCGAATTCCTTGCAGTTCTTCTCCAGCGTGCTTAGCTGAAGCGCGGAAGTCTTGTCGGGGTTCGGACGGTCGATGTCGACGGTCGGCGTGTTGTGGTCTTCCGTCGCAATCAGCAAATCCGTGTGACGCGGCTTGCGACCCGCGAGACGAAGCCCCTCGAACGCCTGGGGGCTGGTGACCTCATGCATCAGCATCAAGTCGATGTAGATTAGATCCGGCGCGCCGTTTTCGCCTTGCTGTACGAGATGGTCAGCCCATACCTTTTCGGCCAATGTGGTTCCCATGCTGTCTCCTTTGGCGGAATTTCAACGTTTTCGCCCTACAATTACTTCAGCCATGCGTTTCCACATGGCCCTCTGTACTCCACTATGTCGGTTTTCGACGGGTGTCTGCTTTTGCGTTTCGATATGTGAGATGGCATAATCCGGAATATGACTTCTTCCACATTGCGCGTCCCCGTGGGACCGGAACGCTTTGACACCAAGGATTTCATGGGTCCCAACCTCGATCAGAATCAGCCGCCGCAGGCTGATGGCGATATCCATTCCGGCGTCGGAGTACTTGACAAAACGGTCAAAATATTGGATGCGCTCGAATCAGGGCCTGCCACCCTCGGCCAGCTGGTCAACGAAACGGGTCTTGCCCGACCGACCGCACATCGTCTGGCCATTGCTTTGGAACGCCATCGTTTCGTAATCCGCGACCAGCATGGACGCTTCGTTCTCGGATCACGATTCGCTGAACTCGCCGCCGCCGCTGGCGAAGACCGCCTGCTCACCGCATCCGGCCCAATTCTGCAGACTCTGCTTGACCGCACCGGCGAATCCGCACAAATCTACCGTCGTCAGGGCGACCAGCGCGTGTGCATCGCCGCTGTGGAGCGCGCCAGCGGTCTGCGCGATTCCATCCCCGTCGGGGCACTGCTGAGCATGGAAGCCGGGTCCGCCGCGCAGATCCTGCTCGCGTGGGAAGATTCAGAACGCCTGCATCAGGGCTTGCGCCACGCGAAATTCACTGCCGCCAAGCTTGCCGCCGTGCGCAAGCGCGGATGGGCGGAATCCATCAACGAACGCGAAGACGGCGTATGCTCCATCTCCGCGCCGATCCGCAACCCCTCCGGCCAGGTCATCGCCGCGATTTCCATCTCCGGGCCGACTGGTCGCATGGGCACGACCCCTGGCCGCCGGTACGCCCCGCTCGTGATGGCCGCCGGCAAATACCTCACCGAAGCCCTGCTGCGTGCCAGCGGCGAGCGCTGAGGGACCGCCGTCCTCGAGGACAGTTTCCAAACCGGCCTAAGATTCCTAGGCACCTCCGATAACCTTCTACCGACGCTGACAATCGCCTCAGCGTCGATAGAAGGTTTTTGTTATGTCGATGGGCAGTCAATGCATCATGCGCTGTTGTATCGTCTGTACAGTTGCGTGAGAATGTTGTCTATGGATGTCCGTTCAATCGATATGTCCAGAATCCGACACTGTCTTCCAATCATGTCGATGATATCCATGATATTGTGCTCGTCCGCCATGAAATGGTAATAATGTGCACGTCCTTCGGAACGGTCATATGCGATCGTGTCCGGAACCTGCGGGGGTCGGGATGAGTCCGTCACCACGCACATATCACGCACATCACCGACCTGCGCACGCAATTGACTGAAGCTTCCATCGAATCGCTTCGTGCCCTGCGCTACCAGTACGACACGCTGTCCCAGCTCCTCAAGATCAGACGTATTGTGCGAGGTGATCAGAATCGTCAGCCCGGTGTTCGCGTTGAGATCGCCGATATACCTCAGCATTGCCATACGTGCTTCGACATCGAGCCCGAGCGTCGGCTCGTCCAGCAGCAACAGCTGGGGATCCGGCAGCAGGGCAAGCGCAAGATCGGCTCTCATTCGCTGCCCCAGGCTCAGATCACGCGCCAACGAGTTCCATATAGGGGCCAGATTGAATCGTTCACGCAGTATGCCAATTTGCCTGGAATATGTCTCGTCGTCGATTTTCCAGATGCTTTTCTTCCATCGGAAAGACGACGAGACCGGATGGTCCCACCATAATTCCGTTCGCTGGCCAAAAACCACGGCGATATTCCGCACATATCTGACACGGTCAGAGAATGGGTTCATTCCCAGCGATGTCACGGTCCCCGAGTCCGGTGTGAGCAATCCTGCAATACGCTTGATCGTCGTGCTCTTCCCAGCGCCGTTCGGACCGGCGTATGCCACGGTTTCACCGCGATGGATCGTGAGATCCAGATTGTCAAGTGCCGTGATGGTCTTGTACTGCCGCCTGAACAGATTCCGCCATGAACGCGGCGTACCGTCATGCCCCTGCCTCTGCTTGTACTGTTTGCAGACACCGTCGAGTCTAACGACGATGTCCGAAGCTCGAATACCTGGAAACACTGTATTTTCCATAGTGACGTAGTCCTTGCCTGAAAATAACGATGGTGATAATGCCGAACGCCAACGCGAACAGGGGCATCGTATAAAGCCGCCAACCATATGCATGCAGCATGTATGAAGCCGGTACCGCCCCGATCATTGCCGCAGGCAGAATCGAAGTCAACACAGCCCGAACGAACGGTATCACGCCATTCAATGGCAGCACGGACAACTGGCTGATTGCCCCGTCCGTGATTGTGTTGATTTCCTCGGCGGATTGCGGAGCATAAAACGCGAGGGTTCCCCACAAATATTGTGTGGCTATGACGAGACCCGCCGCACACACGATATTCACAATCAGCGCGAACCACCATGCCGGTTCCGGTCGCGCGACGTAAGACAATCCCCAACACAGACACCCCACACCAAGCAGCTGGGAGACAATCAGGTCAAGGGAACCGAATCCCTCGACAACCAATGATTTCCAAAGCGGAAGCGGCTGCAACAGGTTGTGGTCAAGCTGCCCGCGGCCGATTTTCCTGCTGATCATCAGGATGTTACCTCCGCCGACGACTTGGGCGAGACCCCGGGCGGTCAACACGAACCCGACTAGGAAGAGCAAATCCTGACGAGTCCAGTCACCGACTCGACCCAACGCAACCGCCATGGCCAATGACGGCACAATCGCACTGATGGCCAACACCAGTTCACCGAACATCCATACCAGTCCCCTCCCGCCGCCGTCGATAATAGGCTCGAGTCCGAGACGCATGCTGGTTTTCAACATGTCAAGCACAGGTCATCCTCCCAACACCGTAATGCGCTTCCATGTGGCCCGGTACAGCGGAACACATACCAAGGTGAACACGACCACCCATATCAGCTGGATGGCCAGCGAGGAAAGCGAGAATCCACTCGAAACCAACAAATCGATAGGAATGTTCGCCATCGAGGCGAACGGCTGCCAACGCAGCACCCCTTGCCAGCTCTCGGGAAGAATCACAAAAGGGATGACCGAGCCATTGAAGATGGCAACCAATGACCATCGGATCGCGTTCGCGAACCACGTCTCATTCTCCACTCTGACAATCAGCATCGAGAATATGAAATCGAACTCGATACCGATTATCACGCCTAAGAGCAGGGATACCAAGAAAACCGGAATACGCCCCATCTGGACAGACCCTGACCATGCGATATGCCACGCCATAAGAATCAGGCAACCTGAAATCAACGACGGGACGATAACATGGCCCAGCCATTGCGAAACATAGTATTTCACGAGACTTATCGGCCACAGCATACGTGTCGCGACCGTGCCGTTCGCCAAGTCATCCCCCATAGCGGTCGTGGGTTGCAACAGGAAACCCAACGCCTGCGCGATGGCCATATACGAAACCAAGTATGCGCGCCCATCCCCTGTACCGGCCTGCGCCCATACACCAGCCAATGCCAGAAAGGTAATAATCCTGACGAATATCGACGTCGCTTGGGCGAACCATTCAGAACGGGGAACATACGCGGATAATCTGATAGTACTCCACACCTTAGGCTCCCCTTCCGCGACTTTGCTATCAGCCCTCCAATAAAGACAGAAGCCATCATACAACATGATTGGAGAGATGACAGGGCGCATATTGACGCGACATACGTCATACGTCGGATAGAAGACGATTCACACCCTCCCTGCAACGAAATATCCTGCCACGTATGTCCCGCCATGCATCGTCCGCGGGTTATCATTCAGTACCGCAACCGGATAGAACAGACAGTCACGTCCTGCATGTCGAGACATGCACAACCCGTCGGATATCGCAAGACGCAGCCCACCATCAGGACGTCCAATACGTTTGCGTGTGCCGCGGCATTCGTAACCCGTCGAATCCCACCTGATTGCGTGACCGTCGACGGTGTTACGTCGAGTTGCGCATGTTCTTACATACACATCTGAACAAGGCTCCAACAGCGATACCCTTGATTTCTGTATGCCGCATCAACTAGTAGCTGATACATCCGTAATGACCATGTCGACAACCGAGGAACCCGGCAAAAGAGAAGCCCCGACGTTTCCGCCGGGGCCAAGGAGAGAGAAGAGAAGAAGAAGGGTTCAATTATAGTTATGGGGCTTCGGACGAAACCTCGCCGGTTCGCCTCACTCCGGAGGGGTTCCGTTTGCCGGTAGCTCTTATATAACCAGCCGATGCTTGGGGCAACGATGCGGCACACTGGGTATGCGCTACCAATTGCATGGCAGATCATTCAGCTTCATGCCCGGGTTCGTCCAGCCTGCACGGCAATCGTCCCCGGGGCAACGGTAGGAGGCATTTCGACCAAATGCGTCCAGCTGGCACAGGGTTCCGTGACCCGCCACGGCAAAACCGGACCTCGCCGAACAGGCCACTCGGCATGCAATCCGGGCCGACGTGCACTAGTGTGGATGACATGAGCGACAAGCAACGTCCCGACAGCCGTCCCAATCATGGAACACGCAACGCCACACGCCGGCCGACATCGGTGTCCGCGCATCTGGGACGCCTGCAATTCCATGAATCCGGCAAATTCCGGGTGTTACAGCTTTCCGACATCCAGGACGGCCCGAAGGTATCCAGCGATACGATACGGCTCATTACCGCGGCGATAGACGCGGCTCGACCGGATATCGTCATATTTACCGGCAATCAGATCGCCGGCTATGATGGCGCGTACGCCGCTACATTCCGAAAGCGCACGTGGCGCACACCGCTCGAGCGCATACGGCAGAACGAGGCGAGCCACGAGCAGCTCGACCATACGCGCGACATGGTACGACAGAGCATCGGGCAGTTTCTCCAACCGCTGATCGACCGTGGCATCCCGTGGGTGGTCACGTACGGTAACCATGACAGCCAGTGCGGGCTGAGTCGCGAGGAGATGGACGCAATCTACCGCGAGTTTCCCGGGTGTCTCAACGTCGAGTCAACCGCATCGCGCCCTGATTTGCCTCGCACCCGCTCAAGTTCCGGACTCCCCGACCAGCGCATCTACCCGTGTGAGGCGGGGACGCTCGCGCTGCCGGTGATGGATGTGGACCGCAAGCGCACCGTGCTGGGGCTGGCCGTGGTGGATTCCGGGGACTATGCCCGTTCCGGCGGGTATGGTTCGCCATCGGACGCGGCGTTGAAATTCCTTGGCCTCATGCCCGATGTCCTGCACACTCGCATGATGGTGTTCCAGCATTTCCCCATCCCGCAGTATTACCGGCTGCTCAAATCGGTGCCGCCGAACGCGGCGCACGCCGTGGAAGGGTATCGCGTGTTCTCTGGGCATAGCTATGTTCTGGACGAAGACAAGACCTTGCCTGGCAGTTATCTGGGCGAAGGCGTGAGCTGTCCTGATGCCGACAGCGGGGAATACGCGATTCTTACGAACGGCGACCGATATTTCGCGATTTGTGCAGGACATGATCACCGCAATGGTTTCGCTGGTGAAGTCGATGGCATGCTGATGGTCGCTTCCCCGACTTGCGGATTCGGGTCGTATGGTCCGGCGCCCGCACGCGTCGCGGCAAGGCTGTTCGAATTCGATATCCGACACCCATATCATCCGCGCACGCAATTACTGGAATTCGGCGACCTGGTCGGCAAGCCCAACTCGCATAAGACGTACACGTTCGCCATTTCAAGCGAAACAGACCAGATCGGCGAATCGATGGACCTGCTGCGCAAACCCGGATTGCTCGGTCGCCTGCGTCGCGCCCTACACAAGAAATAAACCCTGCCTGTCAAACTACCTGCGCAAACACCCTCGTCAGCGTCACCAGTTTGTGGTCTGGTACAAACTGTCTACGCCGACGGAGGGCTCAGCGTAGACAGTTTGGGAAGGGGGACGCCAGTCGCATACGTGTTGACGACACCGTGTTGCATGCATCTGCTTCTACCAACGCTGACTGCATCGTAAGCGTCGGTAGAAGGTTGTGACGATTGTGCTCGCGGTTTGCTTGCTGCGGACACGCATGTTGACGATTGATCTGGGTGGATACGGAAAAAGCCACTGCGTTTGCAGTGGCTTTCCGTTGGCTGGGGTACCTGGACTCGAACCAAGAATGGGTGAACCAGAATCACCTGTGTTGCCAATTACACCATACCCCAATTGGCAGGCGCCGCAGTTCTTGGCACTGCTTCGTCGGTCGTACCCCCGACCGGATTTGAACCGGTGTTGGCGCCGTGAGAGGGCGTAGTCCTAGACCGCTAGACGACGGGGGCGTTTAGTTATCTGTTTACGTCTCTCGACGCAACAGTTGAATAATATACAGCGGATACTTGCACCGCGCAAATCACCCAACCTCATCGGCGTGTCGAAATGTGAAAGCGGTCTGGAACATCACGCTCCAGACCGCCTTATCACTACTGCCACAAGGGCTCAGCGCCGGTCTCGGCATCTACCGCCCGCGCCGGGCCCCGCGCACAGACATCACAGATGCTCGCGCAGCCCCTTGAGACGCGCCACCGTCACCGGCTTGCCGATAATCTCCATCGACTCGAACAACGGCGGGGACACACGACGGCCAGACACGGCGACACGCACCGGTCCGAACGCCAAACGCGGCTTGTAACCGGCCTCCTCAATCAGCGCCTTGTTCAGGGTCTCATGCAGCGGTTCAGCCTTCCAATCGGCCTCGCCCACGGCCTCGAGCGTTGCGATCGCCTTGTCAAGCACATCGCCGGCGGAATCCTTGAGCGTCTTGCGCGCATCCGCGGCGGGCTCAATGTAGGGCTCCTCGCTCAGCAGGCTGCCGACCATGCCGGACACCTCGCCAAGCAGGCGCACACGCGGCTGCACCAGCGGCGCGGCGGCGGTGAGAATCGCGCGCTCACGATCGGTCAGGGCATCCCAGCTGTCGGCGGACACCACACCGTCGCGGTGCAGATACGGCACGGAACGGTTGAGGAAGTCCTGCGGCTCGAGCATGCGGATATGCTCCGCGTTAATCGAAATCGCCTTATCCAGGTCGAAGTGGGCGGGGTTCGCCTTGACGTCTCGCACATCGAACTTCTCGATCATCTCGTCCATCGAGAACACGTCACGGTCGGGCGCGATCGACCAGCCGAGCAGGGCGAGGTAGTTGAGCAGACCCTCAGGAATGAAGCCGTTCTCGCGGTGCAGGAACAGGTTTGATTCCGGGTCGCGCTTCGACAGCTTCTTCTTGCCTTCGCCCATGACGTACGGCATGTGGCCGAACAGCGGGACTTCCTTCGCGATGCCGAGCTTGATGAGATAGCGGTACAGCACAATCTGGCGCGGGGTGGAGCTCAGCAGGTCCTCGCCACGCAGCACAACGTTGATGCGCATCATCGCATCGTCCACCGGGTTGGTGAGCGTGTACAGCGGGTCGCCGTTCGGGCGGACGATCACGTAATCCGGCACGGACCCTGCCTTGAACTCGATACGCCCACGGATCAGATCGTCGAAAGCGATGTCCTCGTCGGGCATGCGAATGCGCAGCGCCGGCTTGCGGCCCTCGGCGCGGAAGGCGGCTTTCTGCTCTTCGGTCAGGTTTCGGTCATAACCGTCATAGCCGAAGGCCTTCGGGCGTCCGGCGGCGACATTGCGGGCCTCGATCTCCTCAGGAGTCGAATAGGACTCGTAGGCGTACCCCGCCTCAAGCAGCTTGGCGGCAACGTCCTTGTAAATCTGGGTACGCTCGGACTGGCGGTACGGGCCGTCCGGGCCACCGACTTCGATGCCCTCGTCCCAGTCGATATGCAGCCACTTGAGCGCATCGAGAATCTGATTGTAGCTTTCCTCGCTATCGCGCTGCGCGTCGGTGTCCTCGATGCGAAACACGAAGGTTCCATGCGTATGGCGTGCCTCCGCCCAGTTGAACAGGGCGGTACGGACCATGCCCACATGCGGCGTGCCGGTCGGCGACGGGCAGAAGCGCACGCGCACGTCCTTCGGCAGCTCAGGCTTGGTATCCTTGCTTTCTTTGTTATCAGCTTCGGTCATACGCTCTATTGTGCCGCGCGTGAGGGACGTACAGCGAACGAACGCGTGAACGGACTTTTTATGAAAAAGTCACGAATTTGTCATGAAGTTACATCGAATTCAGGTTTTCTCCTTTATACTTGTGCTATGGCTTGAGAGAAGGAACACCTATGAGCAATCCAAGCAATAATCCCAATGGCGGCAACCCAATGATGGGAGGCCCGGCATGGTCGCCGGCCGCGTTCAATCAGATGCATGGACCTGTCTACCAAGGCTCGGAACTAGAGCTGCCCTGCTACGGCTGCTCGTTCCCAAAGGCGATCGCACGCATGTACCGCAAGTATTTCGTGTTTTCCGGCCGCGCGTCGCGAAGCGAATTCTGGTGGGCGTACCTGTACATATCCATCTTGTGCGCCGTGTTCTACTATCCGGTGGACACCGCGACGAAGCATCACCAGAATGCGCTGGCGCTGGTGCTTGATTTGCTGATGCTCGCACTGGTTTTCCCTATCATCACGTTGACGTTCAGGCGTTTGCACGATACGAACCGCTCTGGCTGGTGGATCTTCGCGCCATCGGTCCCGTCGATCATATGCCTCGTGATCGGGTTGGCCGTGATGGGCGTTGGCGCCCGACAACTCAATGCCCCGGAATCCGCGGTGACAGGCGGATTCGCGATTATGATACTTGGTTACATCCTGGACATGGTGGTGTGGCTATGGCTCCTCGCCGGCTCCTCCAAGCCGGAAGGAGCGCGTTTCGACAAGAACAGCGTGGTCTGGGTTCCCGGCAGTGGCCAGGCGACACCGCAAAATCTCGGCATGCAGGCCGGAATGACCTACCAGCCGATGGCCCCGCTGCCCGCTCCGACAGCTTCTACGACTCCAGCAGCTCCGACCGCTCAGGCAAGTGGCGGGGATACGATGCCCGCGGCCGCACCGAATATGCAAGGCACAGCGAATGTCGTCGCCGGCGCGGGAGCGATCGCGGGCGGCCAGCAGTTCGGCGCACAGCCATCCGGCAGCACACCGCAGTCCGGCGATACCCCGCAATTTGGCGATACCCCACAGTTCGGCAACATGCCGCAGATACAGATGGCTGATTTCGGGGCGCCAGCGCAACAGCTACAGGCCATGCAAACGGCACAAGCCGAACGGACCGTCACACCAATGCCAACGCCGAGCACCGAATCGGACGGCACATTCAACACTCCGACGGCACCGGCGTATTTCCCCCAGCAGCCGCAACAGCCGTTGCAGTCGCAGCAGACGATGCAACAACCGGCGGCCCAAAACGCTTCGGCAACGCCATGGAACGCTCAGATGCTGCAGATACCGCAAACTCCAGCACAGACAGCGCCCGCATGGCAGCAGATCGACATCGCGCAGACTCCGGCGACGGCCGCCCCCATGGGCTTTTCCCCAATCGGCGGCCAAACGTTCGCACCGACGAACACCGACCAGCCGGCAGGGCCACAGCCGGCAGCCACACCATCAGTTGTCTCACAACCGACCACGACGCACCCCGACATCTGGCAGGCGCAGCGATCCGAAACGCCCGTGGCATCCGGTTCCGTCCAGTCAGCCGCGTCAGACCCCGCACCGGCGCAATCGGCAGATATCCAACCGGTTTCCGCCTCCGACCAGCCGGCAGCCAATCAGTCAGCATCAGATCAGCCGGAAATCGCACAGACTACGACGGACGAAGCGAACACCACCAGCGCCGTCCTCGCCGCGATGTCGGGAGTCACGTTCACGCCATCCTCCCTCGGCGTGCCCGATATTCCCGCGGTCAAGCCGCAGACCGTGCACGGCATCCAGATGCCGACCGGAACGTACACACCCGACGCCGATTTCAGCTTCATGCCTGACCCGCAAACCCCGGTCATGCCGACCGACCCGGCTCAGGCTCTCCAATCAGTGTCTTTCCCCACTGATGAGGTCCACGTCCCCGCACAGCCGCAGTTCCCGTTCACCGGTCAGCCGACAATAGCACCGACAGCCCCGGACAACCCCGGCGCGCCAGCGATTCCAACGAATTTCGCGGATTTCGGTGCCGGCACCACCGTCCAATCCCCTACAACGCCGACAACCCCGTGGGACGTTCCCGGTCAAGACAGCAAACACAACCAAGACAGCGAAAACAGCCACAACAGCCAGGCGTGACATGCCCTGTCCGCCGCGTGAAGCGAGTACGCGCGCAATGTCAAACGGCACCAAACGGTATCAAACGACACCAACACGGCACGCGCGTTCGCTTCACGCGTCGGCGAAGTCGACCACGTTATTTGGAGAATTTCGCTGACAATTCGGCCTTATTCCGGCGTTCGTCAGCCTCTTTTGCCTGACGCTTCGCCTCTTTCGGATTCCACAACACGTCGCCGCGATGCTTGTCCCATTCCTCGGCGGCGGCCTGAGCGATAACCGAGACGAACGCCTCGCAGACACCATCACCGTTTGCCTTGCGAACGTCGAGCAGCTGCGACAGCAGCTGCGGCGAATAGAACAGCCGCGGCAAGGATATACTGTCACACCACTCGTTCAACGCGAGCAGCACGGCGCACGCCCCTGCCGTCCCCGCCTGCGCGGCATCCGATTGACGGAGTATGGCCGCTGTTGCAAGCGTATATACCGCCAAGTCACCGGCGACACGCAGCGCTTCGGATGCGGTGCCGCTTTCGGCGGCGCCACTTGCAGTTCCAGCATCATTCACCCCATCGCGAGCTACAACATTATCAGCAGCAAACTGTGAAGCCCGCCGGACGATATCCGCGATATCGCCCGCAATCTCGGCATTCCAAGACGCCCCCAACGCCTGCGCGACACCCGCGAACACCGTAGAATCCGGCTGTCCGCGGTATGCAGCAGCCGCATCACAGGCATCATTCGCCGCCAACAGCGCGTCGACGATATCCTGCGGACGGCCAGGAATCGTGTCCGCACCCTCATAGACGTATTCCGCATCGGCACGGGTCACGTCGAGTCCCGTCAGCGCGTGCGCAATCACCAGACTTTCCCGTACCTGTAGATTTTCCGCATATTTCGCGTCGTTGCCCATCATCGTCGCATCGGTCAACGGCCATAGGGACGTCAACGCGGCGCCACGCTCCGCCGCATCGCGGATATCCGGCAGACTGGCGAGCCGCCGCATTTCATCTTGCACTTGTCCGTCCATCATGGTCATGCTCATGCTCCTTTGCCCACATTCCAACGCGTATGTTTGCACTTATTCAACACTACCGCGCTTCTGCAGGCTTTCGCGGCGTGTCAGCACGTTGTCGTCATCGTCGAAGGTGCGCGGCGACCGTTCTATCGCCTCTTGCCTTCGTGCCGTACCTTCGTGCCGTATCTTCGTGCTCAGTGCACGTCCTTCGCAGGATCGGCATAGCTGATGGACAGCATCTTCCCCGTTTCGCTGTCATAGGTGATGGATGTAACCGAGGCGAGCGCGGTATGACGCAGGAACATATTATGCTCGGGATGCCCGGTTTCCAGAAGATGGCGATACGACCAGATCGGCGATTCGTGACTGACTGCGATGATCTGCTTGCCGGCGTATTCGCGGACTTTCTCCTGGGCGAAATCCCCTACCCGCGCGGCGATATGCTGATAGCTTTCACCCCAGCTGGGCTTCCACAGATTGCGTACAAGATGCCAGTTCCCGTTGCGCCACAGCGCCCCCTCGCCGTATCCGATGCGCTTGCCGCGGAATTCGTTGCCCGCTTCGATGATGCGGCTGTCGGTTTGCAGTTCGAGCGGTTGTTCCCCGCGTTCGACGCGGACCTTGTTGAGCGCGCCGATAATAATGCCCGCGGTTTCGCGAGTCCGGTCAAGCGGCGATGAATATACGGCCACGACGCTGGACAGTTGCGGATCCGCGGCCGCGTAATCGGCGGCCGCCCGGGCCATGCGGCGGCCGAGATCAGACAGATGGAAGCCGGGAAGCCGCTCATACAACAGGTGATCGGGATTCTCGACCTTGCCGTGACGGATGAAATGGATGGTGGTTGACGGCATGTGGTCCTCCTGCGTATGCGGTGTGATACGATAACGAGACGCCGAAATCCGGCGCTTGCTTTTCCAATGTACCGCGTGTCATGCACGGCACCGGGCTAAAGTTGCTATGGCTGTCCGAACAGTGGCGAGCGGAGCGCCAAAACACTTTACGTCGCAACAGATGTAGCGCTTCAGTGAACAACAGGCGAACAGACATCGACAAACCGTCGTCCACGGCCGCCAACAACTTGCCAGACAGGCACGCAGGCACAAGACGCCTGGCCGGCAGACACCCAATGCCCCGCCTCAACGCCCCGCCACACAACGGACAGCACGGAAGACAACGCTTCGACAATCACATAGAAGACACGACAACAGAAGGCCGCACGATATGACCACATTCGCCGCGGGAGTCAAGAACCTCACCCAACGCTTGTTCGGAGGATACGCCGAACTGCTGCGCATGCCGCACACCGCGCGATTCGCCATCGGCTCGGTGATCGCGTGCATGCCGTTCCCCATGGTCGGCATGACCATCACAATCTCCGTACAGCATTATTACGGCAATTACGCCCTCGCCGGCGCGCTCACCGCGATTCAGGCGATCGCGACCGCGCTGGTCAGCCCGCTGCTGGGCAAGCTCGTGGACATCTACGGTCAGCGACAGGTGTCAATCCCCACCATCATCGTATGGATCATCGCCTCGACATCACTCGTCACCGCGATCACACACCACGCGCCCGAATGGGTGCTGTACGCCATCGTGCCGTTCATGGCCGCCATCCCGCCGTGGGGTGCAATGAGCCGAGGACGATGGGCACGCTTGCTGCGCGGTGACCGTGAACGCACCGACCGCGCGCTGTCGCTTTCCGGTGTGCTCGACGAATGCATGTGGGTGGTCGGCAATCCGCTCGCTTCCACGCTGGCGGTGATTTCCGGCCTGCTCGCATTCTCGTTCACCGGCATGTGCGTCATTGTCGGCGCATTGATGTTCCTGACCGAACGGACCACGGAACCGCCTTCACAGACGCAACTCGCCCGCAATGCGGGGCTCACCCGCGCCCAGTATCGTGAACGCGAAGCGCAACAGGCCGCAGCGCTGCAAGAAGCGACGCTGGAAGGAAACACAGGTAAGTCAAAGCACTCACGCGGGTCAATCTGGGGGCCGGGACTGATCGCCGTGTGCGCCACCTGGTTCGGCCTCGGCGCGTTCCAATCGGCGGCCGGCATTTCCATCATCGCCTTCGCGACGGAACAGCATATGAAGCAGTACACGGGATTCGTCTTCGCATGCTTCTCGCTTAGCTCACTCGCCGGAGCACTCGTGTACGGCGCGAAAAACTGGATGATCCCGCTGTGGAAACGATTCTATGTATGCCTTGCCGTGGTCAATCTCGGTATCGGCTCGTTCCTGTTCGCCAAGCATCTGTGGGTCATTATGGTGATTTACCTAGTGATTGGCGTATGCCAAGCGCCGACGTGGATCAACGGCAACCAGCTCATGCTGCATCTCGTGCCGCCCTCGCGATTCACGGAAGGCATGGCATGGATGGGCGCGATGAATTCCATCGGCTCGTCCATGGGATCGGCAATCGCCGGCGTTTTCATTGACCGGGCGGGATCACACGGCGGGTTCACGGTCGTCACCGCTTTGGCGATTGGCTCGCTGCTGATCGCGCTGACCGGCATCCGGCAAATCAAATCCAGCACCGAAACACCGACATTGACTGAAGTGGAGGTGTGAAAAAGCATCAGGCAGTGAACGCGGAATCTCCATCCAGCGCGCACTGCCTGACGCTTTACTGCCCGGCGCTTTACCGCCTGACGCTCACCACCCCGTTCGCGGCGCTTACTTTGGCCAGCCCGCCGGCGTATGCTTGAGCGACCACAATCCCAGACGGTGAGAGAAACTGCGCTCCCACTTGGCATCCAGCTCCTCTTGGGTCAGCCTGTTGTCAGCTTTCCGCAGACGATTCGCCGCATTCGTGTGGGTATCGTCCAACAGCCATTTACGAATGACGAAATTCCACACCGCGACCACGGCGGTCGCCACCAGCTTGCCGGCATTCGTCCGCAGCACATAGACGGCATGCTGGGTGACAATCGCGTCGGCCGCCATGCCAAGGGTACTCACCGCGATAATCGCATCATTGATCAGCAGCCCGATAACCGAAGACAGCAGGAAAATCAGCATTTCCATCCACCGGGCCATATCGTCGCGATGCTTGAACACGTACTTCATGCTCGCCAGATAGTTGAAAATCAGCGAGACAATGAACGAAATCGTACTTGCCGCGACATTCGGCATATGCAGGAACCGCATCAGCAGATTCATCACACCGACATCGATGATGAAGGCGATAACACCGACGACGCCGAATTTCATGAGCTGTTCGATGAGTTTTTTCACAACCCACCATTAAACACTCGCACAATGACGATGTCCGTCTGGAACCGGGAATCCTCACGGTTCCTTATCAATCCGGGCCCATGGGCTTGCTGAATCCGTCAGTGCGAACCTGGGCTCATCTCCACAAACCCGCGGTAATACCCATATCGCCGCTGAATCCAACCACGTGGCCCCCTTCTGAATCCGACCACGTGGCCCCCTTCTGAATCCGCCGCCGCGATCTTTTCTGAATCCCTTCTGAATCCGTGAGTCCATCGCCGTGGCCCCCTTTTCCGCGAACTCGGCCACGCATCAACGCCGCAATCAAGCGGAACCCGCTGTGTTCCGCCAATCTGACTTGTATTGTGCCATCACCTTTCTGGGCGGTCTCGTCGATTGATCTAGACGGGTTGAGGGGCGGGGATGGGAGGATGGTGGTGAAGATGATGTGATTTTGGTGGCGGCAGGATGGGCACCCGGCACCGAATCAGAGAATGAAACCCGAAAACCAACCCAGCCCACGCCAACACCGGCCGTCATCCACCCGACAACCACGTCTACACCACAAAACCGCAGAATACCAAGGATTTCACCAACACCCCGAAGACCAGCCGCCAGGGCGCCGGCCACACAACCACCCGAGCCCGCGGACCGAACCGGAAATCACACCATGAAATCGGAACCAGTACACAACTGCACCCGCTGCCACTCGACGGCCAACCAAGGCGACACCGTAAAACCGCGGAATCCCAACAATCCACTCACACCATCACAATCAATCACCCCCGGACCGTGATCTGAAAGATTCGGATCATGGACTGCATGAGAGAACGAAGCCCGAAAACCGATCCAGTCCACAACAGCATTGGATGTCACACACCCACCTGCCACAGCCACACCACAAAACCGCGGAATCCCAACGATCGGACCACGCCATCATCACCAACCACCGCCAAATCAACCACCGAAGCCATCCGGACCACGGACCGAACCGGAGAATGAGAGCCGGAATCCGATCCAGTCCGTGCACACACCCGCCGCCATCCGCGCCAACGGCAGCGACCTACCTTCAAACCGCAGAATACCAAGGATCCGTCAACACCCCGGAGGCCAACCGCCAGGACATCAGCAGCACAACCACCCGAGCCCGCGGACCGAACCGGAAATCACACCATGAAATCGGAACCAGTCCACAACCGCACCCGCCGACACTAAACCGCCGCCCCTCCCTTCCACAGCCCCGCAACCGGGGCCCACCCAGCAACCCATCAGGAAACCGAACAGCATCCCCCCTGTATTGTGCAACCATCCACACCACCCAAGTTCAACGGCACTCATCCGGAAAAGCGCAGTGAACCAGACAAACCGGCAAAACCATCCACAACTCAGTAATCACAAAGACGACTAGACTGGAAACTGACAGCCCGACCCGATTCCCGGGCCGGCACGCTTCAGGAGGAACCTTATGCCAGTGATCCACACCCATGTATCCGTCTCCACCACTAAAGAGCAGCGCGAGGCACTCAAGGCCGCCTATGGCAAAGCCATCACCGCGGTCCCCGGCAAGTCCGAAGGCTGGCTGATGTGCCCGTTCGAGGACAACATGCCGATTTATTTCGCGGGTAGCGACGAACAGCCCGCTGCCTACGTCGAGGTGAATGTCTTCGGTTCCAGCGTTCCCGGTTCCGCGTGGGAACAGCTGACCCGGCAGATCATGGATGCGCTGCACCGCGAGCTGGGAATTCCCAAGGACCGCACCTACATCCGATATACTGCGACCACGGATTGGGGATGGAACGGCGGTAATTTCTGACTGCCGCTCGGGGTGCCGACGCAGGATGTCCGGCACCCCAACCGGTCCCCGCGATTGTTGAGAACAGACAATCCGAATCATCCCGATGCATCCTGCCGATTCACAGATAGCGCCGCGGGGCGGATGGTTACGAAAACATCGCCGAAAAGACTGCGTCATCATCGCAAGTGAACATCACGCACAACATCATGGTCTTGTCCTATAATTGAAAACACTCGAATCACTGTGGACGAGGGAAACCATCATGGAAGACGACAGGGCTACTGAAGTACCGGAGGACACGTCGCCGGATGACGGCGCGACCGCCGATGATTGGAACTATAGCAACGGGCATCTCTCCGGACTCAAGGGAATAACGATTCCGAGCACCGCGCCATCTTTCGGCGACGCCGGAAATCGTGGACGACACTACTCCAACGAGAACACCTTCGACACCTCCGACCCGCACATGCAGGATCTGCTGAACCTGCTCGACAAGCAGGACGAGCAGGAGCAAGCGAAGGAAACCGACCAGGCACCATCCCAGAACGCCGACCCGCAAGCAACGGCGGCACCGGCAGCGGACAACGATCGCAAAAGCACCAAGAACGCCAAACGAGAACCCAAAAAGTCCGCTTGGGAAGCGGCCATGGACCATGCCATAGCGCAAGCCGCATACCACCGCGACCCCAATAGCAGAGCCAGCAGCGACGCCGCCGCACGCTACGCGAAAGAAACCGCAGAAGCCAAGGCACGCGCCGACGCGGAAGCCGCCGCCAAAGCCAAAGCCGAAGCAGAAGCAAAGGCCAAGGCGGAAGCCGAAGCACGGGCCAAGGCCGCCGCCGAAGCCAAGGCAAAAGCGGAAGCAGAAGCCCAAGCACAAGCAGAAGCAGCCGCCAAGGCCAAAGCCGAAGCCGAAGCCCGGCAGAAGGCCGCCGCCAAAGCCAAAGCCGCCGCCGAAGCGGCAGAGCGCGCCAAGGCAGAAGCCAAGGTAAAAGCGGAAGCAGAAGCCCAAGCAAAGCAGGACACGCATGAGGCGCTATTCGCGGCATCCTCCTTCATCGACCAAGTAGAGGCGCAAGCCAGAGCCAAGGCGGAAGCGGCACAACAGGCCGCTGCCGAAGCGGCACGCGCCCAAGCGGAAGCGAAAGCCAAGGCGGAGGCCGAGGCACGGGCGAAAGCCGAAGCCGAAGCACGGGCCAAGGCCCAGGAAGAGGCGCAGAAGCAAGCCCGCCTGCAAACCATCGCAGCCGCTCAAGCGAAGGAACAAGCGCACTTGCAAGCCATCGCCGCACAACAGGCCCGGCAGGCACAAGCCCAGGCCTACCAGCAGTTCCAAGCGCAGCAGGCCGCCCTGGCACAAGCCGAAATGCAAGCGCAAGGCCAGTCCCGCAACGGCATGCAGTCGAACCAGCTTGCCGAGGCCCAGCAACTGCAACAGGCGCAGATGATGCAGGCACAGCGCATCCGGCAGATGCAGCAGCAGGCAGTGCAAGGCCAAACGCAAGGCCAGACAACGCAAGGGGCGACAGGCGCTCAAGATGCGCAAGGCCAGACGCAAGCGACAGCGCAAGCCGGTTACGCACAGCAGGCAGCGGCCGGCGGGCATCAGCTCGCGCAAACCGCGCAGCAATCCGCCATCAATCAGGCGCAAGCCCAAACCGAAGCCGCCGCGCAACGCGTACTTGACGCGCAAAACCAGCGTTCGTCCATTGACGAATCTCGGCTTGCGCGGCAACGTGGCGCATCGAATCCCATGGCTCCGCACGGGAACGCCCCGACCTTGGAACCCCCGACACAGCAACAGCCGCAAACGCCCCTCGTGCCGCCGGCAAACCTGCAGGCACCAACCTTCGTCGTTCCCGACAACAAAGGCAAGGACGACGCCGTCACCAAAGAACGCATCGCCAAGGCGCAGCTCGTCGCACAAACCCTATACTCCGAGCACCCCGATGCCGATCCTGAATTCATCAACGCGATAGGTCAGCTCGTGGCCTTCAACGCGTCCGATCTTCACCTAGTCATGGGCGATCACCCGATGCTCCGCGTGGACGGCAAGCTTGTCCCCACGCCGAACACGTCCGTCTGGGATAAGGAGCGGACGTTGGCTGCGGTGCAGGTGATGACGACGGATGAGGAGTTGCAGCGGTTCGAGCAGGAGCTCGAGTTGGATGTGTCGTTCGCGATCGGTGACCTGGTCAGGTTCCGTGTGAACGTGTACCAGGATCGTAACGGCGTGTGCGCGGCGTTGCGTACGATCCCGTTGGA
The DNA here is from genome assembly GCF_000426425.1 of Bifidobacterium thermacidophilum subsp. thermacidophilum DSM 15837. Lineage (NCBI taxonomy): Bacteria > Bacillati > Actinomycetota > Actinomycetes > Bifidobacteriales > Bifidobacteriaceae > Bifidobacterium > Bifidobacterium thermacidophilum. The sequence continues at coordinate 894 of NZ_AUFI01000011.1, read as the reverse complement.
GATCAAGACGGTCAACCAGTTGGGCCTGGACCAGAGGATCGCGGACCTGGCGCTCCTGCCGCGCGGCCTGGTGCTGGTGTGCGGGCCGACGGGTTCGGGCAAGTCGACCACGCTGGCCGCGATCGTGGACAAGGCGAACGCGGAGCGGCACGACCATATCATCACGATCGAGGACCCGATCGAGTTCGTGCACCGGCACAAGAACTGCGTGGTCAGCCAGCGTGAGGTCGGCACGGACACGTTGAGTTTCGCGGAGGCGCTCAAGCACGCGTTGCGTGAGGACCCGGACATCATCATGGTCGGCGAGTTGCGTGACCTGGAGACGATCAGCACCGCGTTGACGGCGGTGGAGACCGGTCACCTGGTGTTCGCGACCCTGCACACGCAGGACGCGGGCTCGACGGTGGACCGTCTGATCGACGTGTACCCGGAGAACCAGCAGCAGCAGATCCGCGTGCAGGTCGCGTCCACGTTGCGGGCGGTGATCGTGCAGACGCTGCTGCCGAAGGCGAGCGGGCACGGGCGTGTCCCGGCGACCGAGGTGATGTACGCGACGCCGGCGATCAGCGCGCTGATCCGCGAGGGCAAGACGCACCAGGTACGCACGCAGTTGCAGTCGGGCGGCGACCTGGGCATGCACACCCTGGACCAGGACCTCGCGCGGCTGGTCAACCGCGGCGACGTGCAGCTCGACGTGGCCGAGCAGCGGTGCCAGGACCGCAAGGAGTTCGAGAAACTCGTCCAATCCCGCGTCGCCTACTGAGCCGCGGCGGTAGGAGCCACGTGTCTCCTACCGAGCCCCGGCGTCTGAGTCCCTAGCGGCGCCCAATCCGGTTTCGGCCCCCGTCCACACCATGCGGGCGGGGGCCGAACCATACCCCCGGCAACCCGGAC